>SCUN01000286.1 GCA_004297655.1 Acidobacteriota bacterium
CGTTGGCCGAGAGCGTGCGGTCCTGCGTGTCGGCGGTGCCGCACGCTCTCGGCCAACGAGACGTCGCGGACCTGGTATCGCCAGAACCCGCCGCTCCCGCGCGTGCGCTGGTCGCTCAGAAACAACAACAACTACGAGCAGACGGGCCTGCTCATCTCGCTGAACTACATCGCCAACAACCGCACCTACTTCCTGCGCAACTTCTACGAGAAGAGCAAGCGGTCGATTCTCAAGGCGAAGACGGAAGGTCCCGCGGCGTACGTGTTCCCGGCCAACGACCCGCGTCTCGGCTCGCAGGCCGAGCTCATGCGCGTGCTCCAGAAGCAGCGCGTCGAGATTTCGCGCGCGACCGCGCCATTCACCGTCAACGTCCGGCGTACCGCGCCGCCGGCGGCCGCTCCTGGCGGCGGCAACGGCGCCGGCCGAGGCAACGGCCGCGGCGGCCAGGCCCCGGCAGTGACCATGGAACCGCGTGAGTTCCCGGCCGGTTCATTCATCGTGCGCATGGATCAGCCGTACTCGCGCATCGCCGACGCGCTGCTCGACTACCAGTACTGGTCGCCGAACGATCCGCAGCGAAACCCCTACGACGACACCGGCTGGACGTTCCCGGAAGCGTTCGGCCTGCAGGCCGTGCGTGTGACCGACCCGAAGGTGCTCGAGGCGCCGATGCAGGCCGTCACCGGCGCGGCGATGCCGCAGGCGACGGGCGCGACGGGCACGGGCTCGACGTTCGCGATCAACTACAGCGCGGACAACGCGTTCATCACCCTGCGCTACAAGCTGAAGGACGCCGACATCCAGATCGCGGAGGAGTCGTTCGACGCGGCGGGCCAGAAGTTCGCGCGCGGCAGCTTCGTGATCAAGGGCGTGGCGCAGGTGGCGCTCGACGCGGCCGCGAAGGAAGTCGGCCTCAAGGCGGTCGCGATCGATGCGGCGCCGTCGGTGGCGATGCATCCGGCGCGCGCGGCGCGCGTGGCGCTCCTGCACAGCTGGCAGAGCACCCAGACCGAGGGCTGGTGGCGCATCGCGCTCGACCAGAACAAGGTGCCGTACGACTACATCGACCCGGCGTTCATCGGCAAGACGACGGATCTCAGGGCCAAGTACGACGTGATCCTCGCGGGCCCCGGCATCTCCCAGCAGGCCATCACGGGCGCGGCGATGTGGAAGAACCCGCAGCCGTGGAAGAAGTCCGACGAGACGCCGAACATCGGCACGTACGCCGAGACCGACGACACGCGCATCGGCATGCAGCTCGAAGGCCTCGTGAATCTGCGCAACTTCGTGAACCAGGGCGGCGTGTTCCTCGCGGCGACGTCGAGCGCGAACACGTTCATCACGGCCGGCATCATCCGCGGCGTCTCCGCGCAGAACGCCGGCGCCAACTCGCGCGTCGTCGGCTCGCTCCTGCGCGGGCAGGTGAGCGATGAGTCGAGCCCGCTGACCTACGGGATCCCCTCGAATCTCGCGGTCTACTCCGACAGCGGCGCCAGCTTCAGCGTGGGCGGCGGTGGCGGCGGACGAGGCGCCGGCGGTGGTGGCGGTGGCGCGGCCGGCGGCGGTCGCCAGGGCGGCCCCGGACCGACGCGTGCGACGGGCCGTGGCACGCCGGATGATCCCGACGTGGTCCAGGGGCGTCCCGCAGATCTCGGCGCGAATCCGTCCGCGCCGGCGACGGGCGACAACGCGCCGGGCGGCGGCCGCGGGAATCCCCCGATCGTGACGCCGATCGAATTCCAGCCGCGCGTGGCCCTGCGGTTCACCAACAACCAGCAGCAGCTGCTGGTGTCGGGTCTGCTCGCGGGCGGCGCCGATATCGCCGGCCAGCCGGTCGTCATCGACGTGCCCAGCGAGAAGGGGCACTACGTGATCTTCGCGAACAACCCGATGTACCGCGGCGAGACCGTGGGTTCCTACGGGATGGTCTGGAACGCGATCATGAACTTCGACAAGCTCGGCGCGGGACGCCGGTAGGCGAGTTCTTCGGATACAGGAAACGGGCGCCGGGCCTCCGGCGCCCGTTCTTTTTTGCCTTGACACCATACGTATAGACGACGCTAATTTATACGTATGCAGAAGTTGACGCTGAGCGTGGAGGGTGCCGTCGTGAATCGGGCGAAGCGCTACGCGGCCGCCCGCGGCACGTCGGTGTCGCAGCTCGTGCAGTCGTTGCTGCACATGGTGGCGGGCGGCGCGGCGCCGGCGCGGGTGGAGCCCCCGGTCCTCGCCAGGCTGAAGGGATCCCTGAAGCGCGCGGACAAGGGCGAGTACCACGCGTATCTGCAGAAGAAATACCGGTGAAGCGAATCCTGATCGACGTCAATGTGATCCTCGACGTGTTGCTCGACCGCGCGCCGCATGTCGCGGCCTCGTCCGCGGTCTGGTCGGCGGTCGAGGAAGGGATCGTCGATGGGCTGCTCTCGGCTCATGCCGTGACGACGATTCACTTCCTGAATGCGCGAGCGGTGGGGCCCAAGGTCGCCCGGAAGACGACGGACGCGATCCTCTCCGTGTTTGGCGTGGCGACGGTCGATGAGGGGGTAGTGCGATCCGCAAACGCGCTCGGCTGGAAGGACTTCGAAGACGCCGTCACAGCCGCGTCCGCACAGCGCGCGCGGTGCGCGGCGATCGTCACCAGGAATCCCAGAGATTTCGCCGGTTCTCCCGTCCCGGTGATGACCCCGGGCGAAGCCGCCGCCTGGCTCAGCGTCTCGGCCTGAGGGTGTATTCTTCGCGGATGATTCCGCGCCGCATTTCTCTTGGTGACGCCCGAACTGAAGTTCGGGCCTACGTACTGATGATCGCCGCCCTCGGGGCGGCGTTTGTGTCTCTGGGGCCCGTCGCCGCGAAGCAAGCGGGTGTTCCCGCGTCGCTCTATTCCGGACTCCACTGGCGCTCGGTCGGGCCGTTTCGCGCCGGCCGCGTCGATGCCGTGAGCGGCGTGCCAGGCCGCCCGAACGAGTTCTACCTCGGGTCGGTCGGCGGGGGCGTCTGGAAAACCCGCAACGCCGGCCGAACATGGAAGCCGGTCTTCGACGGCCAGCCGGTATCGTCGATCGGCGCGCTGGCCGTCGCGAACACGAATCCCGACATCGTCTATGTGGGCAGCGGCGAGAGCACGCTGCGCGATTCCGTGTCGTACGGCAACGGCGTCTACAAATCCACCGACGGCGGCCAGACGTGGGCCCACCTGGGCCTCGACGACACGCAGCACATCGGCCGCGTGGCGATCGATCCAAAGAACCCCGACATCGTGTTTGTCGCGGCCATTGGACATTTCTATGGTCCGCACAAGGACCGCGGGGTGTTCCGATCGAAAGACGGCGGCAAGACGTGGACGAAGGTGCTCTTCACCGACGAGAACACCGGCGCCGTGGACGTCGTGATCGATCCGGCGAACCCGCTCGTCGTCTACGCGAGCCTCTGGAATACGCGGCGGCCGCCGTGGTTCATCTACGCGCCGACGAATGGCCCGGGCGGCGGAATCTGGAAATCGATCGATGGCGGCACGAAATGGACGCAACTGACGAAGGGCCTGCCGGCCGAAGGGTTCGGGCGCAGCGGCCTGGCCATTGCGCCGAGCAATCCGAAGCGCGTGTATGCCGTGATCGACGCGAAAGAGGGCGGCCTCTATCGTACCGACGATGCGGGCGCGACGTGGGTGAAGGCGTCGGGCGATACGCGCCTCTGGGGGCGCGGCTGGTATTTCGAGAAGGTCGCCGTCGATCCGAAGAACGCCGATATCGTCTACGTGCCGAACGTCGGCGTGCAGCGATCGAAAGACGCGGGCGCGACATGGACGAAGTGGGCCGTGCGCGGGTCTCCGGGCGGCGACGACTATCACCAGATGTGGATCTCGCCCGTGGACTCGAACATCGCGATCGTCGCGAGCGATCAGGGCGCGATCGTGACCGTGACGGCGACCGACGAAACGCCGGAGTGGAGTTCATGGGTCAATAACTCCATCGCGCAGATCTATCGCGTGGCGCCCGACTATCACTTTCCGTATTGGTTGACCGGCGCGCAGCAGGACAGCGGCGCGGTGCGCGTGCGCACCCGCGGCGAAGGCGCGAGCCTCAACATGCGCGACTGGGTGCCGGCGTGCGCCGGCGGCGAAAGCGGGTACACCGCGCCCGACCCGCTGCGCCCGGACATCCTGTTCGGCGGCACCGTCGAATGGTGCAACGTCGTCACCGGCGAGACGGGGAATGTCTCGCCGGAGCGCAACATGACCGAGCCGGCCCGCCACGCATGGACGCAGCCGCTCGTCTTCTCGCAGGCGGACCCGCGCGCGCTCTATTTCGCAAATCAGTTCGTCTACAAGACCGTGGACGGCGGCCAGAACTGGTCGCAGATCAGCGCCGATCTCACGCGCGAGGATCCCGGCGTGCCGCCGAATCTCGACGCGGCTGCCGCGGCCGACAAGGCGGCGAACGCCGGCAAGCGTCTCGGCGTGGTCTACACGCTGGCGCCGTCGCCGGTGTTGAAGCCGATGCTGTGGGCCGGCACCGACGACGGGTACGTCCAGATGACGATGGATGACGGGAAGACGTGGTCGAACGTCACGCCGACGCCGATGACGGCGTGGACGAAGGTGACGATGATCGAGGCCTCGCATTCGGACTATCGCGTGGCCTATGCCGCGGCCGAGCGCCATCAGCTCGAAGACTTCGCGCCGTATTTCTACCGCACGCGCGACGCCGGCAAAACGTGGCAGAAGATCACCACGGGCCTTCCGGCCGAGGGCTACGCGCAGACGATCAAAGAGGATCCGAAGCGTCCGGGCCTGCTCTTCGCGGGCACCGAGCGCGGCGTGTTCGTGTCGTTTGACGATGGCGACCACTGGCAGTCGCTGCAGTTGAATCTGCCGGTGACGTCGATGCGCGATCTGGCCGTGAAGGACAACGACTTGATCGTCGCCACGCACGGCCGAGGCTTCTGGCTGATCGACGACATCAGCGTGCTGCGTCAGATCTCGGACAAGGTCGCGGCGGCCGATGCGTATCTGTTTGCGCCGTCCGACACGTTCAATCTGCCGCCGGGCACCGACAACGGGACGCCGCTGCAGAAGGACGAGCCGCTGGCCGAGAACGCGCCGAATGGCGCCGTGATCGACTACTACCTCAAGACGGCGTCGGCGACACCGGTGACGATCGAGATTCTCAATGCCGGGGGCCAGGTGATCCGGTCTTACACCAGCGTGGCGCCGGCGCCGGCCGAGCCGCCGGGGCAGACCGTCACCATTCTATGGAGGGCGCTGGTCGAGTCGGTGTCCGCCGGCGCTGGTCAGCATCGGCTGACGTGGGACCTTCGGCCGACGCCGACCGGCGGCGGTCGAGGCGGCCGCGGCGGCGGCGCCGGCGGTCCGCTGACGGGGACGTTCACTGTCAGACTGACCGCGAACGGCCAGACCTACACGCAGCCCATGACGGTCAGGCCCGATCCAAGGCGATAGCGGCCGAGAAACGACGTCGGGTGTCGTTTCCTCGGAAACGACACCCGACGTCGTTTCTCATTTTCAGGTCGGCGGACCTGGCAAGGTCCTTGCTCTGTAGGGGGGCGGAGGTTTCCCATGCGTCCCTTCCGCCGCTCGCTCATCGTCCTCACCTCTCTCGCGCTACTGCCTGTCGCCGGCGTCGCGAGCGCGGGGCAGGCGCGGCCGCGGTCGGCGCCGCCGGCTCAGGGATCTTCGTCGAGCGGCTCAGGCTCGTCGCAGGGATCGTCCTCGTCATCCTCATCGTCGCAGCAGGGCCGCTCCGGCACGCAGGCGCAGCGCCGCGAGGCGCCGCCTCCGCCGCAGGTGTCTCAGCCGCAAGCCCAGACGCCGCGTGAACAGGGGCGCGAGACCGCGCGCCAGAACAACGACGACCGGCGCAACAACAACGCGAACGACAACAGCCGCAACGACAACAACAGCGACCGCCGGGCGATCCCCGCGCCGCGCGACCGGTATATCGATCTGAACCGCGACGGGCGGAACGACAACCGCGACTCCACAATCCTCGGGCCGCAGGACCGCCGCGACCTGGAGCGCCGCTACAACGACCGGGATCGCTACGACGGCCGCTACGAGCGCTACGACTCCCGGTATTCGAACTACTCGTACCGCTACAACGGCCCGCGGATCGTCTTCGCGCCGCGCGAGCCGATGCGGTTCAACCGGCCGTGGTTCTCGTTCCGGACGCTCGTGCGGCTGCCGTTCGGCCTCACGCTCGGCGTGGCGACGCCGTTCCCGTCCTGGTATCGCCCCTACATCGTCGGCCGGTCCGGGTACGTGTCGCCCTACATGCCGTACGGCGGCGTGACGTTCGACATCGAACCGCGCGATGCGGAACTGTGGATCGACGGGGAGTACATCGGCCGCGCGTCGGATTACTCCTACTACGACCCGCCGCTCACGCTCGTCGCGGGCCTGCACGAAGTCGAACTGCGCAGCCGCTACAGCCGGCCGCTCGTGTTCGAGATCACGGTCATCGCCGGACAGGTGATTCCGTATCAGGGGACGCTGCCGTACTACCGGTAGTTGGGGCGCGGTTCATCGGCAATGTGGGAATCGG
>SCUN01000287.1 GCA_004297655.1 Acidobacteriota bacterium
GACCGGCAGCGCGCCGAGGCGCTGCGCCAGACTCCTGACGTATTTCCGGTAACGGATCGCCTGATACAGGAACCAGGGCGACGCGATGATCGCAAAGACGAGGATCGCGAGCGAGTACAGGACGTGCACGACCAGAACAATATACGCTATAGAAAGGAGAGGTTCATGGCGGGTACAACGATTAGAGTCGGCATCAACGGCTTCGGCAGAATCGGGCGCAACATCATGCGCGTCATCCTCGGGCACGACGACATCGACGTGGTCGCCGTGAACGACCTGACCGACACCGGCACGCTCGCCCACCTCCTCAAGTACGACTCGATCCTCGGAAACCTCAAGGCCGACATCAGCGCGTCGGGCGACACGATCACCGTCGACAGCGACGCGTTCAAGGTCTTCGCCGTGAAGGACCCGGCGCAGCTGCCGTGGAAGGATCTGGGCGTCGACCTCGTGTTCGAATCGACCGGCCGGTTCACGAACCGTGAAGACGCCGTGAAACACATCGACGCCGGCGGCGCCAAGCGCGTCATGGTCACGGCGCCCGCCAAGAAGCCGGACGCCATGTTCGTGATGGGCGTCAATCACGAGCAGTACGATCCCGCGAAGCATCGCGTGATCTCGAACGCGTCGTGCACCACGAACTGCCTCGCGCCGGTCGCGAAGGTCCTGCACGAGAACTTCGGCATCAAGAAGGGCTGGATGACGACGATCCACGCCTACACGAACGACCAGCAACTGCTCGACCTGCCGCACAAGGACATCCGGCGCGCGCGCGCCGCGGCGCTCTCGATGATTCCGACGACGACGGGCGCGGCGAGCGCGGTCGGCGAAGTGCTGCCGGCGCTCAAGGGCAAGCTCGACGGCATCTCGATGCGCGTGCCGACGCCGAACGTGTCGGTCGTCGATCTGAACGCGTTGCTCGAGAAGCCGGCGACGCCCGAGGAGATCAACGCGGCGTTCAAAGCCGCGTCCGACGGCCCGCTCAAGGGCATCATGGAATACGTGACCGCGCCGCTCGTGTCGATCGACTTCCGCGGCAACCCCCACTCGGCGATGATCGACGCGGCCTACACGAAGGTGATGGGCGGCGATTTCGCGAAGATCATGGCCTGGTACGACAACGAGTGGGGCTACTCGAACCGCTGCGTGGATCTGCTCAAGTACATGGCGGGCAAAGGCCTCTAGGCCATGGCGACGCGCACGATTCGCGACGTCGATCCCGCGTTCTGGAAGGGCCGGCGCGCGTTTGTGCGCGTGGACTTCAATGTGCCGATCAAGAACGGCG
The DNA here is from genome assembly GCA_004297655.1 of Acidobacteriota bacterium. Classification (GTDB taxonomy): domain Bacteria; phylum Acidobacteriota; class Vicinamibacteria; order Vicinamibacterales; family SCN-69-37; genus SCUN01. Next base: position 1,286 of record SCUN01000287.1, read on the forward strand.
TCATCGGCGACGACACGCGCATCAAAGGCGCGCTCCCGACGATCAACTTCCTCCTGGAACACGGCGCCACGGTCGTGCTCGCCTCACACCTGGGCCGGCCGAAAGGCAAACCGAATCCCGAGTTCACGCTCAAGCCGGTCGCCGACTACCTGTCGACGCTGATCAACCGGCCGGTGGCGTTCGCCACCGACTGCGTCGGCGCGTCCGCCAAGAACGCGGAAGCCGCGCATCGCGGCGGCGTCGTGCTGCTCGAGAACCTGCGATTCCATCCTGAAGAAGAAGCCAACGACGCGGCGTTCTCGAAACAGCTCGCGGATCTCTGCGACGTGTACGTGAACGACGCGTTCGGATCGGCGCATCGCGCGCACGCCTCCACGGAGGGCATCACGCATCACGTGAAGGACGCCGTCGCGGGCTTCCTCATGGCGGCCGAAGTCGAGTACCTCGGGAAGGCGCTTCATCATCCCGACCGCCCGTTCGTCGCGATCCTCGGCGGCGCGAAGGTCTCGGACAAGCTCGAAGTCATCGAAAACCTGCTCGGCAAAGTTGACGCGCTCCTCATCGGCGGCGCGATGGCCTACACGTTCTTCAAAGCGCAAGGCCTGTCAGTCGGCAAGTCGCTCGTCGAACCCGATCTCGTCGAGACCGCAAGGGACCTCCTCGCGCGCGCGAAGGCGAAGGGCGTCCGGCTGGAATTGCCGATCGACCATGTCGTCGCCCCCAAGCTCGAAGCGGGCTCACCCGCCGAGACATTGCCCGTGACCGATCCCAACATTGGCGATCGAATGGGCCTGGACATCGGACCGCAGACGGTCGCGCTCTACGCCGGCATCATCGCGCCGGCGAAGACGGTCGTCTGGAACGGCCCGATGGGCGTCTTCGAAATCGACGCGTTTGCCGCGGGCACCATTGGCGTCGCGAACGCCGTCGCCGCCGTCAAGGGCACGACGATCATCGGCGGCGGCGATTCGGTCGCTGCCGTCCATCGCGCCGGCGTTGCGGATAAGATGACGCACATCTCGACCGGCGGCGGCGCCAGCCTTGAGTTCCTGGGCGGCCAAACTCTGCCGGGTGTGGCGGCTCTTAACCAGAAGTAATGGTCAATGGCCAATGGTCGATGGCCAATGAAAAGCATTGACCATTCACCATTGACCACTGACCATTAGCGGAGCATGCGCATTCCTGTCCTCGCGGCGAACTGGAAAATGCACAAGACGCAGAAGGAGGCCTCCGCCTTCCTGCGCGAGCTCGCCCCGATGGTCGCGAAGCTGACCAACGTCGCGGTCGTGGTCGCGCCGCCCTTCACCGCGATCGGTGCAGCCGCCGAAGCCGCAAAGGGCACGAAGATCGCCATCGCTGGACAAGATCTGTATTTCGAACGCCAGGGCGCATTCACCGGCGAAGTCAGCGCCGAGATGCTCAAGGACGCGGGCGCGACGCACGTGATCATCGGGCATTCGGAACGGCGCCGCCTGTTCGGTGACACCGACGACCTCGTCAACAGAAAGCTGCGCGCAGCGATCACGGGCGGCCTCGCGCCGATCGTCTGCGTCGGCGAGACGCTCGCCGAGCGCGAAGCCGGCGACACGCTCGCAGTGCTCGATCGCCAGGTCAAGCTCGGCCTCGACGGCCTGACGGGCGATGAACTCGCGGCCACCGTCATCGCCTACGAACCCGTCTGGGCGATCGGCACCGGCAAGAACGCGACGGCCGCCGAAGCCGGCGAAGCCCACGCGCACATCCGGGCGCGCCTGCGTCAATGGTTTGGCGGCGCCCCGGCCGACCGGTGCCGGATCCTCTACGGCGGGTCGGTCAAGCCCGAGAACATCCGCGAACTGATCGGTTTGCCGGATGTGGACGGGGCGCTCGTGGGCC
>SCUN01000288.1 GCA_004297655.1 Acidobacteriota bacterium
CCCGCGAAGACCCTCTCGATCACGTTGACGCCATCTACGTCCTCGGCGGACCGTGGGCGTTGCGCTGGCTCGAAGGCGCCGATCTCTTCCGCGAAGGCTACGCTGCGCGCATCGTCCTGAGCCCGGCCTCGCGCGATCCCGGCGAACAAGTGCTGAAAGCGCGCGGCACGCCGATTCCCCGCCCCGTCGATTTCCAGCGACAGATCATGATCGAACGGGCGCACGTGCCGGCCGACGCGATCGAGATCGTGCCGGGCGACGTGGACAACACCGCGCAGGAAGCGGCCGCGATCGCGCCCCTCGTCACGGCCAATCACTGGCGCTCGCTGATCGTGATCACCGATCGCTCGTCCACCCGGCGCGCCGGCTACGCCATGCGCCGTGCGCTCGGTCCGGACGTCCGCATCATCATGCGGGCCTCGCGCTACGACGGATATCAGCCGGGTTCCTGGTGGTCGACGCGCGCGACGTTCAGGCTGACGTTCTACGAACTGCCAAAACTCCTCGCCTACTGGGCGGGGTTGCGCGGATAGACGCGCTCAGGCCGAGACGCGGCGCCAGGCATCCGCCCATTCCGACAAATCCTTGATGACGACTTCGGCGCCGGTCGCTGCCAGCGCCGCTTCGTCGAAGCCGCCGGTGGCGACGGCGATGGCGGTCGCGCCGTGCGCGTGCGCGCAGTCCACATCCGCGGGGGTGTCGCCCACGATCACGACGTCGGCGGTCGCGAATCGGCCCGCGCCCGCGGCGGCCGCAGCCTCAATGGCGAGCGGCACGAGATCGCGCCGGTCCACATGCGCGTCCCCGAACGCGCCGAATCGGAATCGCCGCCACAAGTCGAAGTAGCCGAGCTTGATCTCCGCTCCGCGGGCAAAGTTCCCCGTCAGCAGCCCCACCGCCGCGTGGCCCGTCGCCTCGAGCGGCGCCAGCGCGTCGAGCGCGGCCACCACGCCGGGGAGAATCATCTTCGGGTGCTGGGTGTTGCGATCGACCTCAGCGCCCAGATACCCGCAGTAGCCGTCGCGGATCCGGCCGACGATGTCGTCGGTGACGTCGCGGCCGATGGCGCGAAGGGCGTCGGTGATGATGGCGCGGTCGGTGCGCCCCGCGATCGCGACGCCTTGAAGCGCGTTCTCGGCGCCAAGCACGTCGTGAAGCGCGCGATTGAGCGCGCGAAGCCCGGCGCGCCCGGTCAGCACGAGCGTGCCGTCGATATCGAACAGAACCAGTGTCGCCAACCTATCCGCCCCACCCAAAGAAGAAGAACCGCCGCAGCGCGAACCCCGCGGGACGGATCGAGCCGTCGCGTTCGACGCGGTAGCGTCGCCCGCCGCTCGAGCGCGCGAACCGGTCGTCTTCGGTTACCGCCAGCATCGACAACTTCCGCGTGTCGACAATCGTTCGAACCGTCGCGCCGAGCTTGTCGCTGGGGAACCCAAGAAACGACGCCGTCGGGTTCTCGAGGAGGAGCACCTGCGGCTGATGCGCCAGCGCACGGGCGAGATGCATCCGCGTCCGTTGCCAGCTTCCTTGATACGCGATCTCGGGAGGCCGATCGAGGTCGTTGAGAGGGAGCCCGACTTCTGCGGCCAGCGCTTCCACTCTTGCCCGAACGTCGGAGGGCATCGGATCGATCGAGAGCGAAATCGGCAGCGCCAGATTCTGCGCGATCGTCGACTGATCGAGCAGCACGGCACGATTCGACACGAGGCCGAATCGATCGAGCGACGTGAGCCACTCCGTGTCCGTGCGGATCTCCCGCGTGTTCTTGCCGAACACGATGACGTCGCCCCGATCGGGCAAGGACGCGCCGGTGATGAGGTTCATCATCGCTTCGCCCATCGAGCCAGGGAGCCCGCCGAGGACGACGCGTTCCGATTCACTGAGGATGAAGCGGTCGATGCGCAGCGGGAACGACTCGCCCAACGCTTTCTCGACGCCGCGGAACTCGATGATCGGATCGCCGGTCATCGAATCCGTTCGGCGAGCTGCGCGAAGTCGTCGGCCGGCAGCGTGACCGTGCCCATGGCATCGACGCGCCCGCTCTCGCGGCCGTGGAAATCGGAGCCCCCCGTGACGAGCAGGCCGAGCTTCGCCGCGCGCGACCGATAGGCCGCGGTGGCGACCGCGTCGTGATCGGGATGGTACGCCTCGATCGCGTCGAGTCCCGCGGCGGCCAGCGGCTCGATCAGCGCATCGCTCTTGAGCTTGCCCGGATGCGCGATCGATGCCACGCCGCCGGCGTCATGCACGAGCGCCACCACGTCGGCCGGAGACGCGCCGCGCCGCGGCACGAACGCCGGGCCGCCGTTGCCCAGGTAGCGATCGAAGGCTTCGGCGATCGAATCGACGTACCCGGCCTTGAGGAGCGCCGCGGCCAGGAGCGGACGGCCCAGGGCCCGGCCGCTCTTCTCCGCCGTGGCGGCCATCTGCGGCTCGATTTCCACCGGCAGCCCCAGCGCGACGAGCTTCGCGTGCATCTCCTCGAGACGCCGCCGCCGGTCGGCGCGCTGCGTCGCGAGGAACGTCACGAGCGCGGGATGGCCGGGATCGAACCCGTAGCCGAGCATGTGCACGTCTTCCGAATCCCGCACCGCGGTGATCTCGATGCCGGTGATGACGCGAATCCGCCGCGCCTCCGCGTGAGCGCGCACCTCGGCAACGGCGGCGGTCGTGTCGTGATCGGTGACCGCCGTGACGGTGATGCGCGCTTTGGCGAGCTGCCGGACCAGTTCTTCCGGCGTCGAGCGTCCGTCGGACGCGGTGGTGTGGACGTGGAGGTCGATCACCGGCGCGCGGTCCGGCGCGACGCCTTGGCGCGCCGGCGCGGCTTGGACGCACGGCGCGACCCCGCCCCGAGGAGACGGTACTGCCGCAACAACATGTCGAGGTGCTCGCGCTCCTCGTCGGCGAATTCCAGGAAGATGCGCTTGCCCTCGGATTCCTCGAACCGGTCGCCGTAGGTCTTGAAGAAGTTGTGCGAACCACGCTCGCAGCGAATGCCGATCAGAATCGCCTTCGCCTCATCGAGGCCGTCGGTGAGTTCCTCGGTGCCGGCCGCGAAGAGTCCGTTGGCCGCGCCCTTGAAGAAGAGAAACGTCGGCTCATCCTCGAGACCGGGCGTCTGCCTCACGAGCTCGGCGTAGCGTTGCTCCAGCCGCTCGAGATGATCGATCTCATCGTCGGCCAGCCGCTGAAAGATGCGGCGCGCCGGGCCGTCCTTCGTGATCTTCGCCGCGCGCGCGTAGAACTCGCGGCCGCTGCGCTCGGTCGCGATCGCGATGCGCATCGCGTCGCGCGCGAACAGCAGCTCGGAGGGCACCGCCGGCCGGGGCGGCTTCCCGTCGCGGCACGCCTCGCACGTGCCGTAGACCTGCAGCATCGACTGGCGTCCCTCGAACTTGCGCGCGGCCGCGACTTCCTCGATCAGCGCTTCGATGTCGGAGCTGAGAAACTCGAACGACTGGTTGCAGGACTTGCAGATGAAGTGGAAGTGGCGCGGATGCCGGTACGCGCGCTCGAAACGGAACTTGCCGCCGCCGAAATCCACTTTGCCGGCGACGCCCGCTTCAACCATCCACTGCAGCGTGCGGTAGACGGTGGCGCGGCTGATGCGCGGATCCGCCTGGCGAACGAAGTCCGCCAGTTCTTCCGCGCTGAGGTGGCCTTCCTGCGCGAGGAAGACCTGGACGATGCGATCGCGTTTGGACGAACGATGGCCGCCGGCCGGACGGTGCTTGTCGAGAAACTCGGAGGCCGATTGCACAGCCGGTTACGCGCTGAACGACGAGCCGCACCCGCACGTGGACTTGGCATTCGGGTTCTTGATCGTGAACCCGCCGCCCATGTTGTTGTCCACAAAATCCACTTCCGCGCCCTTGAGGTAGCGGAGGCTGATCGGATCGACGAGCAGTCTGACCCCGTGCACTTCGAAGACCTGGTCGTTCCCGCTGTCGCCTTCGCCCTCGTCGATCATGAGGCCGTACTGGAAGCCCGAGCAGCCGCCGCCCTGCACGAAGACGCGCAGCCCGGCGCCCGGCTTCTGCTCCTCGGACAGCAACTCGTTGATCTTCGTCGCCGCCGTCTCTGTTACGTTGATCATGCCCTCAATTATACGAAAATCTAGGGGCATGATCGCCCGCCTCTGGCAACGCGACACCTCGCTCTTCGCCCCGGCGACCGCCCCCGCAGCGGTCCACGCGGCGGTGGCCCATCGGCTCGGCTGGCTCGACACGCCGGTCACGATGCGGCCCCGCCTCGCCGAGATTCGCGAGGTGTTGGCCGGCGCGCGCGCCGACGGCCTCACCAACATGGTCCTGCTCGGCATGGGCGGCTCCAGCCTGTGCGCCGACGTGCTCCGCCAGTCCGTGCCCTTTGCTCGCGAAGCGGCGAACCTGACGATGCTCGACAGCACGGACGAACGGACGGTGCTGCAAGTCGCCAACGCAATCGACGCGAGAACGACCGTGTTTCTCGTCGCCAGCAAGAGCGGATCGACGATCGAAGTGGACGCGCTCGAGCGGTTCTTCCGCGCGTGGGCCGAACGCGGCCTGGGCGGGAACGCCGGGCGACATTTCATCGCCGTCACCGATCCCGGCACGCCACTGGCCGCGCACGCGGCCGCCGCGGGGTACCGCCACGCTTTCATCAACCCGCCGGACATCGGCGGCCGATACTCCGCGCTCTCCCTCTTCGGTCTCGTGCCGGCCGCGTGGCTCGGCATCGATCTCGACGCGATGCTGACGTCCGCCGCCGACATGGCGGACCGTTGCCATGAGACGCCGGACAGGAACCCGGGCTACCAACTCGGCATGTTCATGGCGGAGCACGCGACGGCGGGCCGCGACAAACTCACGCTGCTGCCGACCGTGCCCTTCGGCATGTGGATCGAACAGCTCGTCGCCGAAAGCACCGGCAAGGACGGCCGCGGCACGTTGCCGATCGTCGACGAACCGGCGGGCAAAGTCGCCGCGTACCATCACGACCGCGCGTTCGTCGCGATGATCACCGACCGCGGTAATCACACCGACGCGTTCGCGACCGAACTGGAGCGGGCCGGTCATCCGGTCTTTCGCATCGACGCGACGTCGAGCACCCTCGCCGCCGAGTTCTTCCGATGGGAGTTTGCGACGGCCGTCGCCGGCCACGGCATCGGCGTCAACCCGTTCGACGAGCCGAACGTCTCGGACGCCAAGGCGCGCACGAAGACGATGCTCAATCACTATCTCGCGCACGGCGCCTGGCCGGAGCGCGCGGACGTGACCCGCCATGGCGAAGTCGAGCGCCGCCGCATCGGCGCGCGCGCTGACGCGACGCCGGGGCCAGGCTACGTCGCCCTGCTCGACTACCTGCCGACCGATCGCAATCGCATGGGCATGATCGAGCGCACGCGACTCCGCATCCGGCGCCAGACGAACGCCGCGACCACGTACGGCGTCGGTCCGCGCTATCTGCATTCGACCGGGCAGTACCACAAGGGCGGCCCGAACTCCGGCCACTTCGTCCTGATGTCGGCCGCCGATGAGACCGCGACGGAGATCCCCGGCGCGGGCTACACGTTCAGCGTGCTGAAGCACGCGCAAGCGCTCGGCGATGTCGAAGCGCTCGCCGCGGCCGGCCGCGACGTCCTCCACGTCCATCTGACGTCCGCGAGCGACGAGCCGTCGATGCTCATGGAACGCGTGCTGAGCGAGTAGCATTGATGGGCATGCGCCGATTCGTGCCGCTCCTCGCCGCGCTCGTCGTGGTGGCGTCCGCCGACGCGGGCGTCGGCGCGCAGTCGCCGCCGAGCAGCCGGCTGTTCCCGCCCGGCGAACTCGGCCAGCTCGAAGGCCCGGATCGCGACGAGTGGCAGCAGCCCGAGCGCGTGATGGACGTGCTCGGCATCGCCGACGGCTCGCACGTCGCCGACATCGGCGCCGGCGGCGGCTGGTTCACGATCCGCCTCGCGAAGCGCGTGGGCCCGAACGGCAAGGTGTACGCCGAAGACGTCCAGACGCCGATGATCGAGGCGATCAAGCGGCGCTTGGAACGCGAAGGTCTGCTCAACGTGCACGCCATCCTCGGCGGCTTCGTGGATCCGCGCCTGCCGGCCGGTGACGTGCAGGCCGCGCTGATGGTGGGGCTCTACCCGCAAATTGGCGAACCCGTCGCGCTGCTGAGGAACGTTCGCACGGCGCTCGCCCCAAACGGGCGGCTCGGCGTCATCGACTTCAGGCCGGGTCAGTTCGGTCCCGGCCCCGACGAGAATCGCGTGGCGCCCGACACCATCATTCGCGACGCCGCGATGGCCGGGCTGCGTCTCGTCAGCCACGAGCAGTTTCTCCGGTACCAGTATCTGCTGATCTTCGCCGCCCAATGAGCGCCCCCTTCCCCAGCGCCTTCGCCGGCGCGCAAGACGAGATCACCCGCGCGCTCGACGCCGCGCTCGCCGGCGCCGGCCAGGGCGATCGCGTCCTCGCCGCGATGCGGTACACGCTGCTCGCACCGTCGAAGCGCGTCCGCGCGGTGCTGGTACGGCTCGCGGCTGATGTCTGCGGCGACGGCTCGCGCGCGCTCGCCGCGGCCGTCGCGGTCGAGTGCATCCACGCCTCGTCGCTCATCCTCGATGACCTGCCGTGCATGGACGACGCGCCGCTGCGCCGCGGCCGTCCGTCGGCGCACGTCGCGCACGGGGAAGCCGTCGCCGTGCTCGCCGCCTTCGGATTGCTCAACATGGCGTACGGCCATCTCGCGCGCGCGTACCCGCCGGCCATTGCCGCGAAGATCACGACGCTCTACAGCGACGCCGTCGGCCTCGACGGCCTGATCGCCGGCCAGGCCGAGGACGTGCTCGCGACCGACGCCGTCATCGACTTCACGACGCTCGAGCGCATCCATCGCCGCAAGACCGGCGTGCTCTTCAGCGCCGCCGCGCAAGCCGGCGCCGTCACGGCGGGCGCCAACGACGCGGCCATCGCGTCGCTCACGGCCTACGCGAAGAATCTCGGTCTCGCCTTTCAAATCGTCGACGACCTGCTCGACGTCGTCGGCACGCCGGAAGAAACGGGCAAGGCCGTGCGCGCCGATGCGCGCAAGACCACCTTCGTGTCGTTCAGCGGCATCGACGGCGCCCGCGATCTCGCCGCCGAACTCTGCGCCACGGCCGAACGCGCGCTCGAACCGTTCGGCGCGCGCGCCAACGCGCTCCGCGAACTGGCGCGTTTCGTCGCCGGGCGCCGCCAGTGACGATGGAGCGCCCGGACGAACTGCGGCAGCGGTTGCGCGCGCTCGGCTACCTGAATGCGCCGGTCGATCGCTTCGTCCTCGGCGGCGCCGCGGACCGCCGCTCGACGGCGGCGCTCGCCGCATCGGCCAGCCTGCGCATTGGCCTCATCGCCGGATTGCTGCTCGGCCCCGCGGGCGCGGCCGGCCTGCTGTCGAAACTGCCCGAGCTGATCACGAGCGTCTCCGACGCGCTCGTCATCGCGCTGTATCTCGCGCTGATGTTCGGCGTCACGACCGCGATCGCCGCCTTCGTGGTGATCATGCCCGCGAGTCTCCTCGCCGAAAGTGCAGCAACGTCGTCGGCCTTCCCGGCGCGCGCGCGACGTCTGTCGGCGGCCGCCGGCAC
>SCUN01000289.1 GCA_004297655.1 Acidobacteriota bacterium
GCCGAGCGTGGCCGGATTGAAACGCGCGCGGTCGGGGAAGCGCACGCGCACGGGAATCGTCCGATCGAGCAGGCGCAGGTCGGTCGCGACGTTGCCCAGCCACGCGTGCGAGAGCTGATCCGACACTTGCTCGACGGTCAGGCCGAGACGGCTCGCCGCGACGGCATCCACTTTCCACGTCGCTTCGGGGCCGCTCTCTTCCATGCCGACGACATCGACGACGCCGTCGGCGTCTTTCATGGCCTCGAGCTTCGCCTCCACATCGGTGGCGAGCGCGGACAGCGTCTCGACGTCGTCGCCGAAGATCTTGACTTCGATCGGCGTCGGCGCGCCTTCGAGATCGCCGATCATGTCCTGGAGCAGTTGCACGAACTCGATCTCGGTGTCGGGCACCGCCTCCGCGAACTTGTCGCGCAGGCTCTCGATGACCGCCTCGGCCGACGCGTCGCGTTTGTCGCGCGCTTTGAGCCGCACGAGGATGTCGCCCGTGTTCTGCGCCGTGGCGAACATGCCCATCTCCGAGCCGGTGCGCCGCACGAAGCTGGCGACCTCCGGTGTCTTCACGAGAATCGCCTCGACCTTGCGCAATTCCGCGTCCGTGGCTTCGAGCGACGAACCGGCCGGCGTCAGGTAGTCGATGACGAACCCGCCTTCGTCGGCGGCCGGAAGAAAACCGGAACCCACGAGGCGATACGTCCCGACCGCCGCGGCGGCGAGCGCGACAGCGATCACAACGGCCAAGGCGGGGGAAACCGGCAGGTGGCCGGGGCTGAAGCCCCGGCCTACGTCTTGGCGGAGTGGCTCGTTTCCGGAACGGCGATCGTAGGCCGGAGCTTTAGCTCCGGCAACCTCGTTAGCTCCAGCAACCTCTGTGGCTCCGGCCAGCAGCCACCTGGCCAGGAGCGGGATCAGCGTGAACGCGAGCACGAGCGACACGAGGACCGCGACCGACAGCGTCAGCGACAGCGCGCGGAAGAACTGGCCGACGACGCCCGACAGCAGGCCGAGCGGCGCGAAGACCACGACGGTCGTGAGCGTGGAGCCGACGACCGGAGCGAAGAGTTCCCGTGTCGCCGCCGAGACGGCGGCGACGCCGGCGCCTTCGTGCAGCCGCCGGTGAATGCTCTCCACGACCACGACGGCGTCGTCGATGACGAGACCGATGGCGACCGCGAGTCCGCCCATCGACATGAGGTTGATCGACTCGTCGAACACCCACATGACGAGGAAGGTGGCGAGCACGGTCAGCGGCAGGGTGATCGACGCGACGAACGTGAGCCGCCAGTTGCGCAGGAACACGAGCAGCACCAGGACGGCGAGCAACCCGCCGACCAGGATCGCGTCCCGCACGTTGGCGATCGAAGCGGCGACGAACTCGGCGAGATCGTAGGTCTTGTTGAGATGGAGCCCCGAGGGCAACGACTTGCCGAGCCGCGCGAGTTCCTCCTCGACGCCCTGCCTGACCGACAGGATGTTCGCCCCGACCTGCTGCGAGACCGTGACCGCCGCGGATTCGCCGCCGCTGCCGACGACGAGCGTCGTCCGGTCCGGCGCGCCGTTCACGATCGTCGCGACGTCGCGCACCCGCAGGGCGACGGCGCCGTTTCGCTCCGTCACCCGGGGAATCGGCGTGTCGCCGATGTCATTGAGGTCCGTCCACAGACCTGACGCAAGAATCAGATGCTGAATGCCGTCTTCCGGGTAGCGGCCGATCGGGCTCAGTTGATTCGCGCTCTTCAGCGCCTCGGCCACGTCGTCGACCGTCAGCCTCGCGGCCAGCAGTTTGGCGGGATCGACGATGACCTCGACCTCGCGGGTGTCGCTGGCCAGCACTTCGACGCGCCCGACACCCGGCACGCGCGCGAGCGCCGGCCGGATCACATAGAACGCGTTGTCGCGCAGATCGGCTGACGACAAGCCGCCGCTCAGATTGAACGCGTAGATCGGGAACGTCGCCGGCGTGAGGCGGTCGGCGACGATGTCGGTGTCGGCGGGGAGGCTGCCGCGAATCTCCGCGATGCGGTTCTGCACTTGCTGGAGCGCGACGACCATGTCGGTCGTCGGCTCGAACTGCGCGGACACTTCCGCGGCGCCGCGAAACGTGCGCGAGCGCACGCGGCGAATCCCCGGCACTTCCATCACGGCCTGCTCGATCGGCCGCGTGACCGTGAGCATCATCGATCGGCCCGGAATCGTGCCCGCGCGCGCGATCACGATGACGCGCGGGAAGACCAGCGGCGGGTAGATGCTGCTCGGCAGCGCCATGCCGGCCAAGGCTCCCGCCGCCGCGACGAGCAGCGTCAAGAGCACGATGGCCCGGCCGTGGCGTTCGGGGTTCATTTCCCGATCGAAATCGCCGCGCCGTCCGGCACCGGATCCGTGCCCGACAGAATCACCTTGTCGCCGGCCACGAGACCGGACACCACCTGCGTCTTGTCGCGCGTGATGATCCCGGTCTGCACCGGCTTGTGATGCGCTTTGCCGTCGTCGCCGGCGATGACGACGAAGATGGCGTCGCCCTCGCGGAAGATGGCGGCGCTGGGCACGACGAGCACGTTGTGCTGCGAGCTGCCGATGATCTCGACCTGGACCGGCGTGCCCACGGTCAGCGCCTGCGCGGTGGCGCCGAGCGAAATGCGCACCTCGCCGGTGGCCGCCGCGCCGTCGACGGAGGCCGCGCGGGTGATGACCGAGCCCGCGATCTCGCTGCCGTCGGTCGGGTTGAAGATCTTGGCGGCGTGGCCCGGCGCGATGAGCGCGAGTTGCGCGGCCGGCACCGCGCCGGTCACTTCCAGGCGCGCGGGATCGATCACGCGCAGTACCGGATCGGCCGCGCTGCCGTCGACGCTGTCGCCCGGGTTGTGCCAGCGGCGCGCGACCACGCCGTTGAAGCGGGCGCGGATCACGGTGCGATTCGACA
>SCUN01000290.1 GCA_004297655.1 Acidobacteriota bacterium
CGTGCTGCAGCGCGATCGCGAGCGGTGCCTTGCCGCCGGAATGGACGGGTACCTGGCGAAGCCGATCGACCGGCTCGACCTGTTCGCCGCGGTAGAGGAGGAACAGGAGGATCCCGCAGCGCTCGAGCCGCGCGTTTCCACCGTGGGCCCCGATGTGCCGCAGTTCGACGAAGCCGAACTGGTCGAGCGGCTGGGCGGGGATCGCGAGATTCTCCGGGAAGTCGTGACCATCTTCCGGCACAGCACGCCGGATCTGATCGAGGAAATCCGCACGGCGATCGACGGCCGGGATCTGACGCGGCTCCGGTCAGCCGCGCACACTCTCAAGGGCGCCGCCGGGAATCTCTCCGCAAAACGCGTCGCCGCGCTGGCGCTCGAACTCGAGAGCGCCAGCCGCGCGAGCGATATCGCGCTGGCCGCCCATTACTTTCCCCGCCTTGCCGCGGAGACCGAGGAACTGCTTACAATCCTTAGTACGTAGATGCGCGTACTGATCGCCGACGATGACCCGGTGGCCGCCAGAATCCTGTCGGCGGCGATGCGTTCGTGGGATCTCGACCCGCAAGTGGTGTACGACGGCGACGCGGCTTGGGAGGCGCTGAATCTCGTGCATACGCCGCTCGTGATCCTCGACTGGATGATGCCGGGGATCGACGGACCCGAGTTATGCCGGCGGCTCCGCGCCAACCCGGCGACGGCCAATACCTACATCCTGTTGCTCACCGCCCGCGAGACCAGCGCCGACATGGTGCACGGCCTTGACGCCGGCGCCGACGACTACGTCACCAAGCCATTCGATCGGGAGGAACTGCGGGCGCGCGTCAACGTCGGCGTCCGCGTGGCGACGCTGCAGTCCGAGCTCGAAGAGCGCGTGCTGGAACTGCAGGACGCCCTCGCCAACGTCCGTCAGCTCGAGGGTTTCCTCTCCATCTGCAGCTACTGCAAGCGCATTCGCACGGAGGAGCAGAACTGGGAACAGATGGAGCGCTACATCAGCGACCATTCGCACGCGCAGTTCTCGCACGGCATCTGCCCGAGCTGCTACGAGAAGGCCAAAGCCGACTTCGGGCTGTAACGCTGTCCACTATTGACTCTCAAGGGTCAAAGAGGCACGTGCTAGACTTCGCCAAGGGATGGCGACGTGTCCGCGGTGTCTCGGTCCGCTTTCGGAGGGCCACAGGTGCAAGCCGATCTGGGTTCGGCGCCTGCTCCGGCAGGTGACGGCCATCCTCATCGGCGGGCTCCTCGGCGGTTTCGTCCAGATCCTGCTTGATCCCGCGCACGTGCCGGCCATCGGGTTCGTGATCGGCGGCCTCTTCGCCTTCGCCCTCTCAGAGGGGATGAAGGAGTAGGTAATCCCGCAACTTCCGAAACGCTTTGCCCCGATGGGCAACGCTCGATTTCCGCGCGTCGTCCACCTCGCCGAACGTCGCGCCAAATTCCGGGTAGTAGAAGATCGGATCGTAGCCGAAGCCGTGTGATCCCCGCGGCTCGGGCCAGATCTCGCCGAGGACGATGCCCGAGCACTCATAGCGGGATTGAGAAGTGATAACTGTGGGATTTGAAAGGCACAGAGCGCAGAAGTATCTCGCCTTCCACGGCCGCGGATGCGCGGCGAGCTCCCGGTAGAGATTGGCGAACTTCTCCGGGTAGGTCGCGCCCGGATACCGCGCGCTGTGGATGCCCGGCCGGCCATCGAGCGCGTCGATGACGAGGCCGGAGTCCTCGGCGACGGTGATCATCCCCGTCTTTGCCGCGTAGTAATCGGCCTTGAGCCGGGCGTTGGCCGCGAAGCTGGCGCCGGTCTCTTCCGGCTCGGGGATTGGCGTGGTCAGGTCGGCCAGCGTCCGCAAACGAACGGAAGTGCCCTGGAGTATTGGGAGGATCTCGCGGATCTTGCCCGGATTCGTCGTGGCGATCAGCAGGTCGGTCATTCGACTGATATCCTACCGGCCCCGATGACCGAGGGTCGCTCAACCGACGGCATTCTGGCCGCCGCAGCCAACGCCGAACGCTTCCGGCGTCAGCGCCTGCTGACGCGGTTGCTGCTGCGCGTCGTGCCGGCCGCGGCCGGCCTCGTGCTCCTCGTCGCCGCGATCGTGCGCTTCGCGCATCTTCCGTTGCTGGTCTTCTGGTCCGCGCTCGGCGCGTCGATCGCCGGCGTCGCGCTTTTCGCCTGGCTCCGTTCGCGCGTGCCGGCCGTCACCGACGCCGCCGCGGCCCGGCTCGACGATGACGCGGCGCTTGGCGGCGAGTTGAGGAGCGGCCATTGGTTTGCGAGCCACGAGACGTCCGATCCGTGGGCCGCGTATCACGTCACGCGCGCCACCGAACGCGTCGAGTCCATTTCCTGGCAGGCCGTGTATCCGCCGCTGCGGACCGCGCGCGTTTGGGCGGGCTCGACGGCGATGGGGCTCGCGGCGATCGCGCTCGTGCTGTCATCCGCGTGGCCGCGCGCGGCCGGCACGGCCGGCGCCGCCGGCGAACGAGGGACGTTGGACGCCGGACTTCGGACGGGCACCCTCGTCCCCGCCGATCTTCAGAAGCAGATCGACGAGCTGATCAAGTCCGTGCAGAACGGCACGATGCCGATGGACATGGCGCGCGCGAAGATGAGCGCGCTGCGCGATGCGGTCGCCGACCTCGATCCCAAATTGCAGGCCGCCCTGGCGAAGTCCATGAAGGAGCGGCAGCCGAGCGACTGGAACGCCGACAATCCGGATCCGGAAATCGACGCGCTCGCGAAGAAGGCCGAGGAAGCCGCCGGCAAGGCGGATCTGCCGCAGGATCTGAAGTGGTCGCTGCAGGACCTCGCCGAGAAACTCTCGAAGGCCAATCGCCCTTCGGAGAACGCGGCGGATTCGGCCGCCAACAAGGCCGATCAGGGCGGCGGCGCCTCGAAAGAACAGGCGGCGCCGTCGGATCGTGCCGCCGGCGTCCAGATGACGCGCAACACCGGCGCCGACTCGCAGTCGACGCAGATGATGACGACCAACGGACCAATGGACGGCGTCAAGGTCGATCCGCGCGGCGCCGAAGCGGCCAAGGGCGGCCGGAGCGGCGAGGCGCTCAATCTCGCGGCGCTCCGCAAGGAGACGATCCTGGCCGATGCCGACAGCCAGGGGTCGAACGTGCTGTCCGAGCTGCGGCGCAAGAGCGAGCAGTCGCATTCCGCCATCGCGTTTTCCCACGTGCCGCCGCTCGCGGCCTACGACAAGAGTCACGCCACTCCGCCGCCGTCGCCGTCCGACGCGCTGCGGCCACTCGTCAAGCAGTACTTCATCCGTCGCTGAACTGAATCCCATGCCTACCGATTCGTCCGTCGCCCAGCACATCGATCTGTTCCGTCAGCGCTTCACGCGCATCACCCAGGAAGTCGGGCGCCGCATCGTCGGACACGAGGACATCGTCGGCGCGACGGTGATGAGCCTGCTCGCCGGCGGCCACGTGCTGCTCGAAGGCATTCCCGGCGTCGGCAAGACGAGCCTCGTGCACACGCTGGCCGACGTGCTGCACCTGAAGTTCTCGCGCATCCAGTTCACGCCCGATCTGATGCCGGCCGACATCGTCGGCACGAACATCGTGCAGGAGCACGCGCACGGCGGCACCTACTTCGAATTCCAGCCGGGCCCGATCTTCGCGAACATCGTGCTCGCCGACGAGATCAACCGCGCGACGCCGAAGACGCAGTCGGCGCTGCTCGAAGCCATGCAGGAAAAGACCGTGTCGGTGGGCAAGACGACCTATCCGCTCGAGGAGCCGTTTCTCGTGCTCGCGACGCAGAACCCGCTCGAGATGGAAGGCACGTATCCGCTGCCCGAAGCGCAGCTCGATCGGTTCTTCTTCAAGCTGAAGATCACGTATCCGACGGAAGCCGCGATGCACGAGATTCTCAATCGCACCACGCAGCAGACCGGGACGACGGTGGAGCGGGTGGTGGACGGCAAGGAGATTCTCGAGATGCGGCACGTGGCCCGCGGTGTGCCGATTGCGAAGCCGATCCAGACCTACGCCATCCGGCTGGCGATGGGCACGCATCCGGCCTCGCCGTACGCGACGCCGCTCATTCGGAAGTACGTGCGCTACGGCGCGAGCCCGCGCGCGGGCCAGGCGCTGGTCCTGGCCGGCAAGATCCACGCGCTGACCAAGGGCAACGCGTTTGTGAGCGCGGACGACATCAAAGCGGTGGCGCTGCCGGTGCTGCGGCATCGGTTGCTGATGAACTTCGAAGGCGAGGCCGACGAGGTCAACGCCGACACGCTGGTGGAAGAACTGCTCGCGGAAACGAAGACGGACTAGCACCTCGTGGCTCTTCGTTTCGAAGACGACTTCCTCAAGAAGCTCGAGTACCTGCACGTCGTGTCCAAGCGCGCGTTCGCGGGGCAGAGCCGCGCGGACCGGCTCGCGCCGAAGCGCGGCACGGGCCTCGAGTTTGCCGACCATCGCGGCTACACGCCGGGCGATGACTTCCGGCACATCGACTGGAAGGCCTACAAGCGGCTGAACCGCCTGCTGCTCCGGCTGTTCGACGAAGAGCAGGATCTGCCGATCTACCTGCTGGTCGATACGAGCAAGTCGATGGCGCAGCCGGAGAAGTTCGAGCAGGCGCTGCGGATCGCGGCGGCGCTTTGTTACATCGGGCTTTCGCATCTCGATCGCGTCACGCTGATTCCGTTCAGCGCGAAGCTCGGCGACGAGGCGTCGCCCGGCACGGGCAAGGGCCGGATCTTCCGTGTGTTCGAGATGCTCGAGAAGTTCAAGACCGAGGGGCCGACGAATCTCCGGGCGGCGTTTTCGGAGTTCGCCGCGCGCGGGCATCGCCGCGGTCTCGTCGCGGTTATCTCGGACTTTCTCGACGAAGACGGCTGCGAAGTCGGTCTGAAGATCCTGCGCACGCTCGGGCACGACGTGTTCGCCGTGCATCTCGTCTCCGAGACCGATCGCGAGGCCTCGTCGTTCGGCGACGTGCGATTCGTCGACGCCGAAACCGGCGAGCGCCGCGACATTGAAGTGACGCCGCGCCTGGCCGCCGCGTATCACGCCGCGTGGCAGGCGCACACCGACGCGATCGAGCAGTTCTGCGGGCGTTACGACATCGGCTACGTGCGCGCCGACGCCGAGCGGCCGTTCGAAGAGATCATCCTGCAGGCCTTCCGGCAGGGGCGGTTTCTCGCATGAGCTTCGCCGCGATGGCCACGTGGCTGGGCCTCGTCGTGATCGGCGTGGCCGTCGCGATCGCCGTCGGCCTGTTTCTGCTGAAGCTCAAGCCGCCGCAGATCTCCGTGCCTTCGTTGGGATTGTGGCGCCGCGTCATCGAAGAGCAGCGCGAGAAGAGCCTGTGGGAGCGCATCCGCAAGGCGGTATCGCTCGCGGCGGTCGTGCTGATCACGCTCGCGATCGCGCTGGCGATTCTCCGCCCGCAGGGGACACCGGCAAAGAAGGCAGGGCGGACTGATCTCGAAGTCCGCCGTAACGACCGCGTGTCCATCGTCATTGACTCTTCCTGGTCCATGCTCGCCGAGACATCGTCTGGGCAAACGCGATGGGATCGCGCGATCGCGCGCGCGCGGGCGCTCGCCATCGGCGCGGCCGGCGAAGAGCTGGTGCTCGCGACCACGGCGGACGGCGTCGTCGAG
>SCUN01000037.1 GCA_004297655.1 Acidobacteriota bacterium
CGCGTCGACCATTCGTCCCTGGCGGGCATAGTCGCGGGCGACCGCTTCGCGCGCCGCTCGCATGCCGAGCGGCGCCGGCGAGTACGTCAGCGAGCCGGGCGACGCGAGCGTCCGCAAGAGCGTCTCCGGATAGACCAGCCCGACGATCGTGGGATTGGTGATCGTCAAATCGATGAAGGGCGCGCCAGATGTCCGCCGCCGGTCAATGGCGGCGGTCAGCGCGTTGGGCCCAAGCGCGGCCGGCAGGCGTGACGAGAACATGCGCCGTTCAGCTTAGACTAGCTGGCATGTCGAGACGATTCCTGCTCACACTGACGCTCGCCGGTGCGCTCGTCACGGCGCCGCTCGCGGCTCAACAGTCTCAGCCGAAGCCCCTCTCGGTGCCGTACACGATGTTCACGCTGGCCAACGGCCTCACCGTGATTCTCCATGAAGATCACAGCGTGCCGGTCGCGTCCGTCAACGTCTGGTACAAGGTCGGCTCCGCCAACGAGAAGCCCGGCCGCACCGGGTTCGCGCATCTCTTCGAGCATCTGATGTTCGAGGGCTCCGGCCACGTCAAGGAAGGCGACTTCGACAACTTCCTCGAAGCCGCCGGCGGATCGAACAACGCCAGCACGTCGAACGACGTCACCGACTACTACATCAACATCCCGTCCAACGCCCTCGACCTCGCGCTCTTCCTCGAATCCGACCGGCTCGGCTATCTCCTCGACGTTGTGACGCCGGCGATGGTCGACGGCCAACGCGACGTCGTGAAGAACGAACGCCGCCAGAGCTACGAGAACGCGCCGTACGGCATGGCCGAGATCCGCATTCCCGAGCTGATCTACCCGAAGAACCACCCGTACCACTGGCCGACGATCGGCTACATGGAAGATCTCACCGCCGCGTCGGCCGACGATGTGAAGGATTTCTTCAAGCGGTTCTACACGCCGGCCAACGCCGTGCTCGCCATCGCGGGCGATTTCAAGACCGGCGAACTGCGCAAGCGCATCGAGCACTGGTTCGCGGACGTGAAGAAGGGGCCCGCGGCCGCGCCGATCGAAGTGCCGCCGGTGGAAATCACGTCGGTCATGAAGGACTCGATGACCGACCAGGTGCAGCTGCCGCGCCTCTATCTCACGTGGGTCACGCCGCGCACGTTCGCGCCGGGCGACGCGGAACTCGACGTCGCCGCCAGCGTGCTCTCCGGCGGCAAGACGTCGCGCCTCTACAAGCGGCTGGTCTACGACATGCAGGTGGCGCAGAACGTCAGCGCGTCGCAGCAATCCAGCGCCCTCGGTTCTGAATTCCGTATCGTCGTCACCGCCCGTCCGTCGCAGGATCCGCCGGAGGTCGCGCTCAACAAGCTCAAGGCGATCATCGACGAAGAACTCGAGAAGCTGCGACAGGCGCCGCCCGACGCGCGCGAGATGCAGCGCGTCATGAACGGGCTCGAGGCCGGCTTCTACAGCCAGATGGAGCGCGTGAACGGGCAGGCGCGTCAGCTTAACGCGTACTTCGCGCAGACCGGCAATCCGGACTACTTCAACGAGGATCTGTCGCGGTATCGCGCGTTGTCACCGAACGACATTCAGGCCGCCGTGCGCGCGTGGCTCCCCGCCGATCGGCGGCTGGAGTTTTCGGTGTTGCCGGCGCAGAGAAAATGAGCTCGCCAATAGAACGATGGTAGCCGCAGGGCTTCAGCCCTGCGGTCGCGCGGCGGGCTGAAGCCCGCCGCCTACATCCAAGGACCGAGACGTTTATGAAGAAGTCACTGCTCGCTGCCCTCTCTCTTGCGCTCGCCTTGGCCGCCCCGCTCGCGGCCCAACAGGGCCCCGACCGTTCCAAACCGCCGGCGCTCGGGCCCGCGCCGTCGCTCACGCTGCCGCCGATCGTCAAGCGCACGCTGACGAACGGCGTGCCCGTGTGGATCGTCGAGATGCACAAAGTGCCGCTCGTGGACGTGACGCTCGTCGTCAAGTCCGGCGCGGCGGCGGATCCCGCCGACCGGATAGGCATCGCCAACGTCGTGGCCGACATGCTCGACGAAGGCGCGGGCGCGCGGACGGCGCTGGATGTCGCCGACGAGATCGCGTTTCTCGGCGGCTCGCTGATCACGGCGAGCGACTGGGACAGTTCGATCGTCCGGCTGCACCTGCCTGTCGCGAAGGCCGACCAGGGGCTGAGCGTGATGGGCGACGTGGCGCTGCGGCCGACCTTCGCGGCCGCGGAGTTCGACCGCGTGAAGAAGACACGTCTGACCGCGATCCTGCAGGGCCGCGACAACGCGTCGACGCTGGCGGGGCTCGCGTTCAACAAGGTGCTCTTCAGCGAGCCGCACCGCTACGGCGCGCCGATCGGCGGCACAGAGGCCACGCTCAATCGCATGACGGTCGCCGACGTGAAAGCCTTTCACACGAAGGCGTTCCAGCCCGCCAACGCCCAGCTCATCGTCGTCGGCGACGTGACGGCCGCGACGATTCTGCCGAAGTTGGAGAAGCAGTTCGGTCTCTGGAAGAACAGCGGACCGGTCGCGAAAGTGCTGACGCCGCCGGCGCCGCCGCCCGCCGTGCGAACGATCTATCTGGTGAACAAACCGGGCGCCGCGCAGTCGCAGATCCGCATCGGCCTCATCGGCGTGTCGCGCAGCACGCCGGATTACTTCGCGCTGGAGGTCGTGAATACGATTCTGGGCGGATCGTTTACCTCGCGGCTCAACCAGAATCTCCGGGAAGTCCACGGCTACGCGTACGGCGCCAGTTCGGGGTTCAGCATGCGCGCGATGCCGGGTCCGTTCACCGCATCGGCGGGCGTGCAGACCGACAAAACGACTGAGTCGCTGCGGGAGTTCTTCAAGGAGCTTGACGCGATTCGCGAGCCGATTCCGGCGGCGGACATCGAGCGGGGCAAGAACTACCAGGCGCTCGGCTACCCGCAGGGGTTCGAGACGCTGTCGGGCATGGCCGGGCAGCTGACGTCCATGGCGATCTACGGTCTGCCGGAGACGTACTTCAA
>SCUN01000291.1 GCA_004297655.1 Acidobacteriota bacterium
GGCCAGCCGGCGCTCGATCTCACGGTGCCGGCCGACCGTGCCGTCTTCGAGCACATCGTGACGCTGGCGGCCGCGGACGTCGAGTCGCGCGATTCGCTGCTGGCCCGCATGGCGCACCTCGTGCCGATCACCGACGACAACATGGGCACGGAGTGGTGGCTCTCGCACCCGCTCCGGTTCTGGCGTTACTGACGGCCGACGAAGATCGTGTGGTACGGCCCGCCTTGCTTGAGGCGCGCGCGAACGTGTTCCACCGTGACGGTGAAGCCGGCGTATCGCAGCCGCTGTTCGAACTTGCGATCGTCCCACGCGGACCAGACCGCGAGCGTGCCGCCGGGCTTCAGCGCCGCCTTGGCGGTCGCCACGCCGGCGTTGTCGTAGAGGCCGCCGTTGAATCCGGTCGTGAACGCCGCGGGTCCGTTATCCACGTCGAGCAGGATCGCGTCGTACACGCCGGCGCTGTCGCGCAGGATCTTTGCGACATCGCCGGGCACCACGCGCACTCGACGGTCCTTCAACGGATGGTCCGCCAACGGACCCAGCGGCCCGCGATTCCAGTCGACGACCGCGGGTAGCAGTTCCGCGACGTCAACGATTGCGGTCGCCGGCAGGTGGTTGAGCGTCGCGCGAAGGGTGTAGCCCATGCCGAGCCCGCCGACGAGCACGCGCGGCTGCGCGGGATCGGGGAGCGCAGTGAGGGCCAGCGACGCGAGCGCTTCCTCGGAACCGTGCATGCGGTTCGACATCAAACTCTTGCCGTTCGCCAGAATGACGTGCTCGTGTCCGCGGCGGGTGAGCGTCAGCGTCGTGCCGTCGGGCGCCGTGGTTTCGCCGAGCACTTCCCAGGGAATCACGTGACCAGTCTAACGGTCGGCCGCGACCAGTCGCCTCCGGGTATACTCCCGCAGTCCATGAGCCTGCGATCATCCGAAAAACCCTCGCGCCGGAAGCTCCTGCAATGGGGCGCCGCCGGTGTCACGGCGGCGCTCGCTGCGCCCTCGCTGGTCGCGCGGGAGACCCAGAATCCAACTCCCGGGGGCGGCGCCGCACCGGCGCAACCGCCAACAGACGCCGGCGTTATCGATCCTGCCGCCATTCCAGCGGAGACGTGGAACGAAGCCTGGGTCTGGCGCCCGGAAGACTGGCCCGGCCAATCGCTCGATCTGAACGTCGTCGAGCGCAACGAGCCGCTCGTCGCGCCCTCGCCCGGCCAGGTGTTCCCGGGGCAATTCAGTTTTGGCGGCATCAGCCCCGCGCCCACGATCCGCGCTCGCGGCGATGACGCGATCCGGATCCGGCTGCGCAATCTGCTCGGCCAGGACTTCGGCAAGATGTGGATCGGACCGTGCCCCGATCCGCTGTCGCTCACGCCGGCGCTGTTGCTGTCATTCCAGTGCGAGGTCGCGAAAGCGGCCGGCAAGCCGTGCCCGACGGCACCCGACCCGGCGTTCAACGTCTTCGAGCATCTCGAGGCGCTCGGCCGATTTCTCGGCGTGTCGTTCATGGACGGCCATTGCATGACGGGCGTCTCGAATTCCGAACATGGCTCCCGCGTCACCAATCTCCACACGCATGGCCTCCACGTGAATCCGGGCGCCAACGTCGGACGCCGCACCCAATCCGACAACGTCGCCGTGCGCCTGCTGAGTCAGGCCGATGCGGCCATGCGGAAGCACATGGGGGGCGATGCGTGCGGACCGAAAAACCCGAATGAGTACGTCGGTCATGTCGATTACGAAATCCTGTTGGGCCGGTCGCGTGCCGCCGGTCGCGTCGGCGCCGCGCCGGCGACCCATCCGCCCGGGACGCACTGGTATCACCCGCACGCTCACGGCTCGACGCACGATCAGGTCTCCGCGGGCATGGCGGGCTTCCTCGTCATCGAGGGCGATGTCGATGAAGCGATCAATCGCGCGATGACCGGCGCGGCGCGACCCGATCCGTCGCTGCCGGCTGGCGACTTCGACTATCGCGAACGGCTCGTGTTCGTCCAGCGCGTGATCATTCCGTCGGTGGACTTCAACGCGCCAGGCAGCCGGCGCCAGAGAAGTCAGC
>SCUN01000292.1 GCA_004297655.1 Acidobacteriota bacterium
CAGGTCACCGCAGCGCTGGCGCTGCTCGGCGAGAAAGACGCCGGCCGCTGCGGATTCCTGGTGTTGGACGGCGCGGGCGGACACACGCCCGCGGTGGTGGCGCCGGCCGGCACGCGCGCGCTGCACTCGGTCGTCACGGTCACGGGGCCGTACGCGACCGCCATTTCGCACGTGCTGGGCGACGCGCTCATCGCCGACAGCTTCGACACGGCCCGCCGCGTCGCGAGCACGGTCGATGTGCCCGTGGCGACGCCGGAGGGACACGTGTTCCACGGGTCGTGGCTCGTCGAGGGCGGCGCGCTGCGGGATGCGCGCGGCATTCTCGAATTGCGGAGCGAGATTTCCCAGCTGCGCGACGCGATCGCGCGCACGAACGAGACGACGCACCGGCTCGGCAACGACCAGACGGGCGTCGATCTCCAGATCGCCGAGAACGAGGTCCTGCTCGCCGCGGCCGTCACCGACCTCCACAATCACGAAAAGGCGATCGTCGGCCACGAGGCGCAGTCGGCCCGCACCGAGGACGAACTGGCGCGCGTGTCGCGACGCCTCGACGTCGTGCTGACCGAGCAGGCGCGCGCCGAAGAGGAAGAGCGCGCCGCCGCCAGCCGACGAGACGACGCGTCAACGGCGATCACCGAGCACGAGACCAACTACAAGGCCGCCGAGATGAAGCTCGGCGACGTGCTCGCGCGCCTCCAGGCCGCGCGCGACGAGGCCGAAGGCAAGTTGCGGCTGGTCACCGAAGCGCGGACCGAGCAGGCGACCATGGCCGAGCGGGCCGCGTCGCTCGACGCCGATGTCGTCCGCCTCGGAGCGGCGTTCCAGGAACTGACCGAGCGGATCGCGGGCCGAAAAGGGGACATCGATCGCACGCACACGCGGCGCGAGGAGCTTCGCGTCGGCATCACCGAGACCGAAGCGTTGCTCGACGCGGATGTCCACGCGCTCGAGGCGCTGCGGGTCGAGATGCGCCACGTCGATGAGAAGCTCGTCGGCCTCCGTGCGCAGTTCGAAGGCAGCGAACACGACCTGCGCGGAGCGCGCCAGGCCCTGGAAGTCGTCCGTAACGAAGTGATGCAGGGCGAGGTTGCGAAGGCCCGCGCCTCATCGGACCTCGAGCACCTCAACCAGCAGTGCATCGACGCCGTGGCGTCGCCGCTCGAGGCGGTGATTGCCGAGGTCGAGCGCATGGAGGCGTCGGGTGAGCTGAAGCAGCCGTCGAAGCGGCTCGCGGCCGCGGCGCAGGCTGACGCCGACGAGGAAGAGGAAGGCGCCGAGAGCGCCGACGCGCCGGAGCCCCAGAGCGTGGTGGACGACGCCGTGATCACGCCCGACCAGGTCATTGCCGATCTGAAGGGCAAGATCGACCGGCTGGGGCCCGTGAACATGATGGCGATCGGGCAGTTCGACGAGCTCGAAGCGCGCCACCTCTTCCTGACCACGCAGCGCAAGGACCTGCTCGATTCGATCGCGCAAACCGCCGAGGCCATCAAGCGCATCGACAAGACCACGAAGGAGCGCTTCGAAGAAGCGTTCCATTCGATCAACGAGAAATTCCAGGTGATGTTCTCGACCGTCTTCGGCGGCGGCCGCGCCGGTCTCGTGCTGATCGACACCGAGGACGACGAAGACAGCGGCATCGACATCATCGCGCAGCCGCCCGGCAAGCGCCTGCAGAACGTGCAGCTGCTCTCCGGCGGCGAGAAGGCGCTGACGGCGATGGCGCTCATGTTCGCGATCTTCAAGTACCGTCCGAGCCCGTTCTGCCTGCTCGACGAAATCGACGCGCCGCTCGACGACGCCAACATCGGCCGCTTCGTCGAGATGCTGAAGACCATGCAGGATCACACGCAGTTCATCCTCATCACGCACAACCGCAAGACGATGGAAATCGCGAATCGTCTCTACGGCGTGACGATGGAGGAGCCGGGTGTGTCGAAGCTGATTTCCATCCAGATGAACTAGATGAACGAGTCGCGGGCGGCCCGCTATCAGCGCCTGCGCCGCCGCGCGGAGGCGGTGAGCGCGGCTGCGGGCGCGCTGCTGCTCGTCGCCTGCGCGGCCACACCGGCCGGCGAGTGGCTCGCCGCCTGGGCGCGCCGCAACGCCGCCGGCGTTCCTGCGCCGTGGCGCGCCGTCACCGAAGTCGCGCTGTTCGTCGGCCTGCTCGCGCTGGCGCTCGAAGTCCTGGCGATCCCGACGGTGCTGTATCTGGCAGCCAAGCGGCGCCCTTCGAGTGCAGGGCGCCCTACGTCGGATTCCGTAGCGCGCCCTGGTTTCGAAGGGCGCGGCGTGTTGTCAGCGCAGCTCCAGACGGCCGCGTTCGGCGTGATCGCCGCCGTCATCGTCGGCATGGTCGTGCACGTCGCGGCCACTGAGACCGGGGGGTGGTGGTGGCTGACGACGGGCCTCACGCTGTCGGTCATTCTGGCGGCGGCCGTGCGCGGCGTTTCGACGCTGATCGCGCGCGCCGGCGGCGTGCAGCCGCTCGGCGACGCCGGATTGTCGGCCCGTCTGTCCGCGGTCTCCGAGTCGGCGGGGGTGCCGGTCGCCGGCATCTTCGAATGGCGCGCGTCGGACGACGAGACCCACAGCGCGTCGGTGACCGGCTTCGGCCGAGGACGACGCGTGCTGATCGCGCCTGAGCTCGTGCGTGACTGGAGCCGGGACGAGATCACGGTCGTTGTGGCTCACGAACTGTCCCACCACAAGCACCACGATCTGATTCAATCGCTCATCCTCGATGCGCTGCTGATGTCGGCGGCGCTGGCCGCGTCGGACGCCGCCTTGTGGGCTGCCGGAATTCCGGCGAGCGCGCTCACGGCGCTGCCGCTGATCGCGCTGACAGCGAGCGCGATCTGGCTGGCAGCGACACCATTTCGTCACGCGCTGTCACGCTGGCAGGAGCGGCGCGCCGATCAGTTCGCCCTGGCGGTCACCGGCGAGGCGGACGCGTTCGCCGCCGCCGTGCGACGCGTCGGCGATCGCAATCTGATCGAGGACCGCCCAGACAGGCTGACCCGGTGGTTCTTCCACCGGCACCCGACCATCGAAGAGCGGCTGGCGATGGCGGGAAAACGCTAACGGGTGTAACCTGAAAGCGATGCGTCGGCTCGTTGGCCTCGTGCTGATGGCGACTTTGATCGCGCCGGCGCTCGCCGTGTGCGCCGGCGGCATGCAGACGGCCACCCGAAGCTCCGAGCACGACTGCTGCCCGAAGGACCAGGCGGCGCTTTCGCCGGTGCCGGACGCGCCGACCGCCGGTGCGACGTGCTGCCGGATGTCATCCGAAGCGGCGCGCCGGGGCGCCATCCCGTCCCACGAACTCGTATTGCCCTCGACGCCCGTCGAGACCGCGGCCGATTGGCTGTCCGCTGATTCGGAACGGCCCGCGCTCGGCCGCCGCGTGATGCCTGCGG
>SCUN01000293.1 GCA_004297655.1 Acidobacteriota bacterium
CGATCGTGCTGAGCATGCAGAACGATCGTCTTCAGCCTCGGCCCGGCGCTGCGCCTCGCGCGCACGAACGTGGTGCCCGAACTGAAAGAGAACGCCGGCGAGCTCTCGAAGAAGTCGCGCTTCGCGATGCGCGACGTGCTGGTCATGGGCCAGCTCGCGCTGTCGCTCGTGATGCTGACGGTGGCGGGCCTGTTCGTGCGCGGCGCGGCGCAAGCGGCGAACGTCGATCCCGGATTCACGTTCAAGCGCGGCGTCATGATCAACATGGACGCCAGCCTCGCGGGCCGCACGCAGGATCAGACGCGCGTGCTCTACCAGCGCGTGGCCGATGCGGTGCGCGGCGTTCCCGGCGTCAAGGCCGCGGGCTTCGCCTCGATCATGCCGTTCGGCGAAATCACCGAGACGCGCGACGTCCAGAAACCGGGCCCGACCATCGAAGGCGCGCGCGGGGGCGGCAAGTCCATGGACATCGGCGGCGGCTCGAGCCCGCGCGACAAGGGCAATCTCGTGGAATCGATCGCGACGACGATCGGCACGGGATATTTCGATGCGCTGGATCTGAAGGTCACCCGCGGCCGTGACTTCACGGACACCGAGGTCTTTTCGACCACGCCCACGCATGTCGTGATCATCGACGAGGTGCTCGCATCGAAGCTCTTCCCGAACGAGCAGCCCGTCGGCCAGCAGATCCAGTACCGCGGCCGCCTGGCCACCGACCCGCCAATCGTGCTCGACGTCGTCGGCGTCGTGCCCGGACTGAAGCACAACCTGACGGACAAGGCGCCGGTGGCGCATATCTACACGCCGCTGTCGCAGGATTTCCGCTCCGACATCTACTTCCACGTGAACACCAGCGCCACGACCCCGGAGGCCGAGGCCGCGATGCTGCCGACGCTGAGGTCGGCGCTCCGCGCGGTGGACAGCTCGCTGCCGATCATGCGAATCGAGACACGGCAGGACTACGCGAACAGGAACTTCATGCTCGCGGTCGTGCGGCTCGGCGCGGCGATCTTCGGCGTGTTCGGCGCTGTGGCCCTCGTGCTGGCGACCATCGGCGTCTACGGCGTGAAGTCCTACATCGTCTCCCGCCGCACGCGCGAAATCGGGATCCGCATGGCGCTCGGCGCCTCATCGGGCAACGTCGTGTCGCTCATCATCAAAGAAGGCGTGGTGCTCAGCTCGATCGGGCTGGCGCTCGGCCTCGGACTCTCGATCCTCGCCGGCATCGGTGTGAGCAACCTGCTCTTCCAGGGCTCGTCGTTCGATCCGATCGCGATGGGCGCCGCGCTCACAGTGCTGGTCGCCGCCACGATCGCGGCGAGTTGGATTCCTGCAAGACGCGCGACGGGCATCGCACCGACGACAGCGCTGCGAAGCTAACTGCACGGGTGCTCGGGTGCTCAGGTGCTCGGGTGCTCAGGTGCTCAGGTGCGCTGGTTCGATACGATTGAGATGTGAGCCTGATCGATGACCTCGCCGCCCGGCTGAAGCAGCCGCTGCCGGGGGCCGAGGCGCAGCTGAAGATGTCGCCCACCTCCGCCAAGGCTTCGGCGAGGCCGCTCGTCAGGAACGCGCCGGCCGATGTGCGGCAGGCCGCGGCGCTGATCCTGCTCATTCCGGAACACGCGTCCGAACGTAGGCCGGGGCTTCAGCCCCGGCTGGATGGCGGAGCTGAAGCTCCGCCCTACACGATCGTTCTGACCGAGCGCCGCCACGATCTGATCCATCACCCGGGCCAGATCAGTTTGCCAGGCGGCGGAATTGACGAGGGCGAGACCGCGCAGGCGGCATCACTGCGGGAGGCCGAGGAAGAGATCGGCGTCGATCCGTCAAGCGTGCGCGTGCTGGGCTCGCTCACACCTCTCTATGTGATCGTCAGCGGATTTGTCATCACGCCGTTTGTCGGCGTTGTCGAATCACGGCCCGTGTTCCGGCCCGAGGCGCGCGAGGTCGCGGAGATTCTCGAGGCGCCGCTCGGCGAACTGCTCGATCCGTCCCGGCGCCGGTGGGGCAACCGGACGCGCGAGGGCCTGGTCATCGACTTCCCGTACTTTGCGCTGGGTAATCCGCCGGAGCATCAGGTGTGGGGAGCAACGGCCATGATTCTTTCAGAGTTTGTGCAACTGTTCCGGTGACCGGTTATGGTTCCGGGTTCAGGGGAATCGCTCGGTGACGTCGATCCAATCGCCGGGCTGAAGTTTGCCGAGTGAAATCGGGCCGAACTCGACGCGATGGAGCCGCGTGACCTCGTGGCCGATCTCCTCGAACATATTTCTGATCTCACGGTTCTTGCCCTGCGTCAGCGTCACGAGCAGATGAGATTCCGGGCCCGAGGCCTTACGCAGCTCGACGCGCGCGGCCGGAAGCGCCGCAGCGGCTTCGGGCGAGACTCTGCCACGCACCGTGACCGCATACTTCCGCTCGACACCGTTCACCGGATCGGTCAGCGAGTTGAGCAGTTCGTTGTCGTTGGTGAGCAGCAGCAGACCGGTCGAAGCCATGTCGAGACGGCCGATCGCCAGCAGCCGATCGGTCATCCCGCGCTCCGCGAGGACGCCGAACACCGTCGGCCGGCCTTCGGGGTCCTTCGTCGTCGTCACAACGCCCCGAGGTTTGTTAAAGGCGATGATCACGCGCTGGTGCGCGGGTGCGCCGGTGCGCAGGTGCGCGGGTGCCGGGTGAGCAGGTGCGTCTGAGATTTGAATTCGGGAGTTGAGTTTGATTCGTTCCTTAACTTCTCTGACGACCTTGCCGTTGACGCGAACTTTCCCCGCGTGAATGAGCGCGCGGGCTTCGGCGCGGGAGGCCAGCCCGAGTTTGGACATCGCGCGGTCGATCGGAACGGAAGGTCTCACGAGAAGTCGAGTCTACAGGTAATCGCGGCCGTTCTTCCGCAGCCAGCGCTCGGCATCGCGCCATTCGGGGCACACCTTGCCGACTTCCGTCCAGAACCTGGCGGAGTGGTTCGGCTGCCGCCGATGCATGAGTTCGTGGAGGATGACGTAATCCGACACGTACCCGGGCATCCGGATGAGACGCCAGTTGAGCGAGATCGCTCCGCGCGCGGAGCACGAGCCCCACCGCGACCGTTGATCGCGGATCTGCACACCGGTGATGGGCACGGCGTGCTTGTCGGCCAGTTCGCGGCAGCGATCGGCGAGCTGCGTTTCCGCGATCGCTTTCAACCGCGCGTCATTCTCAGCCTGATCACCGCGTTCGGCCGCGCGCTCGGCGATCCTCGCGCGTTCGCGCGCGATCCACTCGCGCTGTCGTTCCACGAACTCGAGGCCGCCCTTCACCGACGCGCGCGTCGGGACGGTCAATCGCAATCCGCCGTCGGACGCCACGCGCAGAACGTATCGCCGCGCGCGCGGATGACGACGGACGGTGACTTCGAGGGCAAGAGACAAAGTGGATCGATTCTAGTACTTCACGGGCATTCACCATGGAGGGCCATGAAGGGCCATGGAGCGGAACCGCTGAAATGCCCTTAGATTGTGAATATTAGGAACAAGCTGTCCATCTGCAGCGTCATATTTGGTGATTCGACAGTCCAGTGTTCGAAAACGAGCAAGCAAGTAACCACTTGCTTTTATCTGGATAGTCGGGCTAGGCTGGAGAAATGGACGTTCGAGAATCGCTCCTCAAGGCAACGGTCAAGGTCTTTGCGGAGGCCGGGGCGCGCGGCGCCACGACGCGGCGGATCGCCCAGGAGGCCGGCGTCAACGAGGTCACGCTCTTCCGCCACTTCAAGAGCAAGGACGATCTGCTCGAATGCGCGCTGCGGACGCTCGCGGAGCTCGCCGCCGATCGCAAGCTGCCAGACATCCCCGCCGACCCGGTCGCCGAGCTCACCGAGTGGGCCCGCGACCATCACCGCATGCTTCACAAGTACCGCGCGCTCATCCGAAAGACGATGGGGGAATTTGAAGAGAACCCGTCGCTGTGCGCGTGCACCTGCAGCGCCACGATCAAGATGACGAGCGACCTGGCGGACTACCTGAAGACGCTGCAGCTTCGCGGTCTCGCCCATCCCGGTTTCAACACGCACGCCGCGGCTGCGATGCTCATGGGCGCGCTCTTTGCCGACGCCATCAGCCGCGACGCGATGCCCGATCGCTTCCCCTACTCGATGAAGGAGTCGGTCGACCTCGCGATGCCGCTGTTCTTTCAGGCGATCGGCCTGACGACCAGGAAGAAATCATGAAGGGCGAATTGAGGATTGTGGGATTGAGAACTGTGGGATTGGTGATTGCGGGATTGATGAGTGTGGGATTGGCCGCGCCCGCGTTCGCGCAGAGCGCGCCGAAGATGACGTTGGTCGAGGCGCTGAAGATCGCCGAAGAGCGCAGCGAGACGCTGGCACAGGCGCGCGCCGGAGAGACGCGCGCTGAGGCGGACAAACTGCGCGCGAACAGCGGGCGGCTGCCGAACATCAATTTCACGGCCTCCTACGACCGGACGCTCGCGTCCGAGTTCAGCGGCATCTTCGACAGCTCGTCTTCCTCGGGAAGTTCGTCATCTTCGTCCTCCGGCGGGTCCGACGTTGATTTCAGCAAACTGCCCTTCGGTCAGCGCAATGTCTATCGCGCGACGTTCTCGTTCAGCCAGCCGCTCTACACAGGCGGCCGGGTGACGGCGCAGCGAAAGCAGGCCGACCTCGGGCGCGAGAACGCGTCGCTCGCCTCGTCAGCCGCGCTCGCGCAACTGCAGCTGGAAGTCACCAAGGCGTTCTATGACTCGGCGCTCGCCGACCGGCTCGTCGCGATCGCCGAGTCTGGCCTCGAGCAGGCGACGGCGGCGTTCGAGCAGACACGGAAGGAGTTCGAGGCGGGGCGCAAGCCGGAGTTCGAGTTGCTGCGCGCCCAGGTCGCGCGCGACAACCAGCAGCCGATCGTGATCCGCCGCCGCGCCGACCGCGAGACGGCGTACTTGCGGCTTCGCCAGCTGCTAAAGATGCCGAAGCCGGAACCGCTCGCGATCGACGTCGAGCTGGACGTCGCGTCGCTCCCCGCGCCCGCGCCGTTCGCGGCCGACCTCGAGACATCACGAATGGAACCGCCGAAGGCCACGCGCTCGCAGGTCGCGCAGGCCGAGACGCTCGTGCAAGTGCGCGAGGCCGCCGTCGCGATCGCCAAGGCCGAACGTCTGCCCGCGGTGAACCTCACCTCCTCGTTCGGCAAGGTCGGCTATCCGTCGAGCGGCGCGTTTCCGGGATTCGACGACTTCCGCACGAACGCCACGCTCGGCGTCCAGGTCTCGGTGCCGCTCTTCAGCGGCTTTCGCATCCAGGGCGATACGCTCGCGGCGTCGGCCGACCTGACGGCGTCGCAGGCGCAGCGCAACCAGACGAAAGCGCTCGCCGGTCTCGACACGGAGACCGCGATTCAGGAACTCGCGTCCGCCGAAGCGGCGTGGCAAGCGAGCGCCGGCACCATCCAACAGGCGCAACGCGCCTACGAAATCGCGGACCTGCGGTATCGCGAGGGCCTGTCCACGCAACTGGAGCTGTCGGACTCGCGCCTCTCGCTGCAGATCGCGCAAGCCAACCGCGCGCAGGCCGCCAGAGATTTGCAGATTGCGCGAACACGAGTCGCGCTGCTGAAGAACCTTCCGATTGGGGCGAGATAGACCGTACGTAGCCGGCGGGCTTCAGCCCGCCGGGCGGCCGCAGGGCTAAAGCCCTGCGGCTACAACAGAGGAAGCGGCGACAGCAGGGGAAACGACAGGGACGGATATGACGAAGCGAGTGATTGTTCTGGGTATCTTGATCGCGGCGACGGCGGCCGCGGCGTGCGGCAAGTCGCAGGCGCCGGAGACGACGGCCGCCGCCGCGGCGGCCGAGCCGACGGTGCGACTCTCGGCAGAAAACGTCTCGACGGCCGCGATCACGGAGCTGAGCGCCGGGCCGGCGATTTCCGGCCAGCTCGCGCCGGCGCGCGAGGCGACCGTGCGCGCGCAAGTCGGCGGGTCGATCGTCACGCTGACGGTGGACAAGGGCCAGTCAGTTGGCGCCGGACAGATCGTCGCGAGGATCAGCGCGCGAGATCTGGACGAAGCGATGAACTCCGCGCAAGCCGCCGTTCGATCCGCCGAGACGGCGCTCAAGGTCGCGCAGAGCGAACAGGCGCGAACGGCGTCGCTCGTCAAGGGCGGCGCGCTCGCCGCGCGCGACCTCGAGCAGGCTAACAACATGGTGACCGCGGCCGAAGCGCAGGTCGCCGCCGCCAAGGCGCGCCAGGGCTCGGTGCGCCAGCAACTCGACGACACCAACGTCCGCGCGCCATTCGCCGGTGTCGTCAGCGACCGCGCCGCGCACCAGGGCGATGTCGTCTCGCCGGGCTCGCCGATCGTGACGATCATCGATCCGTCGAGCATGCGTCTCGAAGCGCTCGTCCGCGCCGATGAAATCGGCCAGGTGCGCTCCGGCGCCACTGTGCCGTTTCGCGTCCGCGGCTACCCCACGCAGGTCTTCAGCGGACGCGTCGATCGGCTGAGTCCGACGGCCGATCCGGTGACGCGGCAGGTCACAGTCTTTGTTTCGCTGCCGAACACCGGCGGTCGATTGATAGCCGGCCTCTTCGCCGAAGGGCGCGTCAACGCCGAGTCGCGCCGCGCGATCGTCATCCCCGCGTCCGCGCTCGACGAGACCGGCGCCACACCGACGGTCACGCGCATCGTCAACGGCAAGGCCGAACGCGTCGCCGTGACCATCGGCCTCCGGCAGTCGGACACCGAAACCGTTGAAATCACCAAAGGCATCGCCGCCGGTGACGTCGTCATTCTCGGCTCGTCGAAAGCCGTGACGCCGGGCACCGCGGTGAATGTTGTAAAGAACTGACCACTGACCATCGACCAATGACCATTTCAGACTTCGCCATTCGCCGCCCCGTCATCACCGTCGTCAGCATGTTGGCGCTGGTGGTGTTCGGCATGGTTTCGTTATTCCAGCTGCAAACCGACGAGTTCCCTGACGTCGCCGTGCCGCTGGTCGTGGTCTCGGTGCCCTATCCGGGCGCGTCGCCGGACAACGTGGAGCGCGAGATCGTCGAGCCGATGGAAGAGGCCTTTTCCGGCATCAGCGGTGTCAAGAAAGTCCAGTCGAATGCGCTCGACAGCTTCGCCGTGGTGATGGTCGAGTTCCAGTATGAGAGGAACCTTCAGGACGCGACTCAGGAGATTCGGGACAAGATCAACTCCATCCGGAACGACCTGCCGGAGGAAATGAAAGAGCCGGTCCTCACGAAGGTCAACCCGTCGGACACGCCGATCGTCTCGCTCGCGCTCTCGTCGAAGACGCTGAGCGTGCCGCAGCTGACCCTGCTCGCCGATCCCGGCATCACGCGGCGGCTCAGGGCGCTGACCGGCGTCGGCGAGGTCGAGGTCTCCGGCGACAACACGCGCGAGATGACGGTGGATCTCCATCCGGACGCGATGCAGGCCAGCGGCGTCAGCGTCGGCGAAGTCGTCGGCGCGCTCCAGGCGCAGAATCTCGCCGTGCCGGTCGGCCAACTCATCGGCAAGATCGACGAGCGGACCATCCGCCTGCGCGGCCGGCTCGAGACGGCCGATGACTTCAAGCAACTCGTCGTCGCCGAACGCGGGGGCCGGATCATCCATCTGGACGATTTGGCCAATGTGCATGTCGGCGTCGCCGAGCCGCGCACCGCCGCGACGTTTTCCGGCACCGAGGCCGTCGGCATCAACGTCAAGAAGTCAAAGGGCTACAGCACCACCGCCGTCGCTGATGCGGTCAAGGCAGAAGTCAGAAGCCTCTCCGCAGCGCTGCCGGCCGGCGTCGAGCTGAAGATCGTTCGAGACGCGGGCGATCGCGTGGAGCACTCGGTCTCGAACGTCAAGGCGGCCATCATCGAAGGCGCGGCGCTCACGGTCCTCACGGTGTTCCTGTTCCTCAATTCATGGCGCTCGACGGTCATCACGGGCCTGGCGCTCCCGGTTTCCGTCATCGCGTCGTTCATCGCGGTCCTCGCCTTCGGCTTCACGCTGAACACGATGTCTCTTCTGGGGTTGTCTCTCGCCATCGGCATCCTCATAGACGATGCGATCGTGGTGCGCGAGAACATCGTGCGCCACATCGAGATGGGGAAAGATCACTATCTCGCCTCGCGCGAAGGCACGTCGGAGATCGCGCTCGCCGTCGCGGCCACGACCTTCTCCATCATCGTGGTCTTCGTGCCGATCGCGTTCATGGGCGGCATCGCCCAGCAGTGGTTCGCGCCGTTCGCGCTGACGATCGCCTGCTCGGTGCTGGTCTCGCTCTTCGTCAGCTTCTCGCTCGATCCGATGCTCTCGGCCTACTGGCCCGACCCGCACACGCCGATGGCGCAGCGGTCCTTCATCTCGCGCGGGCTGAACCGGTTCAACATCTGGTTTGACGCGCAAGCGAATCGCTACAAGAAGGTCATCGGGTGGGCGCTCCGCCACCGGTTCGCGATGGTCATGCTGGCGATCGGATCGCTGGTGTTCGCGATCGCGATGCCGGCGATGGGCATTCTCGGCGGCAGCTTCTTCCCCGTGCAGGACGTCTCCGAGTTCTTCGTCCAGGTGGAGACGCCCCCCGGCTCGAACATCGACTACACGTCGCGCCGCGTCGAGGAAGTGGCCTCGATGGCGCGGAAGATGCCGGAGGTCGCCTATACCTACGCGACCGTCGGCGGCGCCACCGGCGCGGTCGATCAGGGCAACGTCTACGTTCGCCTGACGCCCAAAGCGGAGCGCGCGCGGCATCAGGACCTCGTGGCCTCGGATCTTCGCGAGCAGATCAAGGGCATGGGCGGCGTGACCGCGGCGATTTCGAGCGGCCGGATGGATCAGCGCAAGATGATTCAGATCCAGATTCGCGGCACCGACGCCGATGAGCTCTCCCGCATCGCCAATCAGGTTCGCGATCTCATGCGCAACGTTCCCGGCGCGGTGGACGTCGGTCTCTCGACTCGCGGCCAGAAACCCGAGCTCGACGTGAAGGTCGATCGCTCGCTCGCCGGCGCGCTTGGGATTCGTGTCGGCGACATCGCGCAGGCGCTGAGGCCGGCCTTCGCGGGCGTGAAGGCCGGCGACTGGGTCGATCCGTCCGGCAAGACGCGCGACGTCACCGTGCGGCTCGCGCCGGAATCGCGCGACAAGGCCAGCGATCTGGCATCGCTGCCCCTCGTCATTCGCGACGCGCAGGGACGGCCGAGCACGCTGCCGCTCGGCCAGGTCGCCAAGATCACGAGCGCCAACGGACCGGCGCGCATCGATCACCTCAATCGCGATCGGGTCATCGTCGTCGAAGCCAACACGCACGAGCGGGCGCTGACGGAAGTCGTGAAAGACATCGAGGCGGGTCTCTCCAGGATCACGTTGCCGCCGGGATACCAGATCACGCAGGGCGGCGACACGGAAGATCAGCGCGAGGTGTTCGGCCGCATCGCGATTGCCCTCGGCGTCGCGATCATGCTGATGTACTTCGTGCTCGTCGTGCAGTTCGGGTCGTTCCTCGATCCGCTCGCGATCATGTTGTCGTTGCCGCTCTCGCTCATCGGCGTGGTCGGCATGCTGATGATCACGGGCGACACGCTGAACATCATGAGCCTGATCGGCGTGATCCTGCTCATGGGCATCGTGGCCAAGAACGCGATCCTGCTGATCGACTTCGCGAAGTGGTCCGAGGAAAAGGGCCTGCCGCGCCGCGAGGCCATCATCGAAGCCGGCCGCGCGCGCCTGCGCCCGATTCTGATGACGACGTTCGCGCTGATCGCCGGCATGATCCCGGTCGCCCTTGGCAACGGCGAAGGCGCGGACTTCCGGGCGCCGATGGGCCGCGCGGTCATCGGCGGCGTCATCACCTCGACGCTCCTGACGCTGCTCGTGATCCCGACGTTCTACGACATCCTCGCGTCTGGGCGCGAGCGGGTCAGCCGGCTGTTCGGCCGCCAGCCCAAGAGCAAGTTGCGGCGGGTTGAAGAGGCGGCGTAGATTCAGGTGAGAAGGTAAACCGGTGAGTGGGTCAGCGGGTGATCGGGTGAGCCGGTGCGACGGGTGAGCCGGCGTGATCGCGGATCAGATGTAGCCGCGGGGCTTCAGCCCCGCGGACGACCGGCGGGCTGAAGCCCGCCGGCTACATCCCGGGCACTACATCCCGGGCACCTGAGCACGTTGGCCGCGCCAGCTCACCTGATCACCCCCTCACCCCCTCACCAGCTCACCTTCTCACCTGAGTAACTGATGTAATCTCCCAGCGAATGAGCGACTCCCCAGGCGGCGACGAGACACGAATCGCCCCCACCGCCGGTCCAGGCGCCAAGGCGCACCTGCAGCCCGGAGACGCGTTCGGGCCGAGATACCAGATCATCCGGGAGCTCGGCGCCGGCGGCATGGGCGTCGTCTATCAGGCCTGGGATGAAGTGCTGGGCGTCGCCGTGGCGATGAAGGTGATCCGGCGCGACAGCGGCATCGGCACCGCGGCGATGCAGGACGTCGAACGGCGCTTCAAACGCGAGCTGCTCCTCGCCCGCCAGGTCACGCATCGCAACGTCGTCCGCATTCACGACCTGGGCGACGTCGAGGGCACGAAATACATCACGATGACGTTCGTCGACGGCGAAGATCTCGCGACGACGTTGAAGCGCGAAGGCACGCTGCCGGTGCAACGCGTGCTCCGCATTGCGCGACAGGTCGCGTCGGGCTTGCAGGCCGCGCACGAGGCCAGCGTCGTCCATCGCGATCTCAAGCCCGCGAACATCATGATCGACGCCGAGGATCACGCGTTGCTCATGGACTTCGGCATCGCGCAGTCGGCCAACGCGCGCGCGACGGCGCCGGGCGCGCCGCACGGCGTGGCGCCCGCACCGTCAGCCGCGCCAGCGATCCGCCATGACGACGCCACGATGATGGCGCCGGCGGCCGCGGATGAGACCGTCATGGCGCCCTCGTCCCGCGAGCTCGAGACGATCGGTTCGGGCAGCGGCAGCGGAAGCGGAGGCAGCCACCCGAGCGGGCGAACGCCGAGTTCCGCCGCCGATTCGATCACTGTCGGCAGCGTGATCGGCACGATGGACTACATGTCGCCCGAGCAATCGAAGGGCGAGCCCGTCGACCACCGCACCGATATCTACGCGTTCGGACTGATCCTCAGGGATCTGCTGCTCGGCAAGCGCAAGCGCCCGCACGGCCAGTCTCCCTGGGACGCGCTGCAGATTCGCATCAAGAAAGCGCCGGAGCCGCTCGCGTCAATCAATCCGGCCATCCCCGCGGCGCTCGATGCGCTGATCACGAAGTGCGTCCAGCTCGATCCGAAGGACCGTTTCGAGAAGACCAGCGATCTCACCGACGCGCTGGCCAAGCTCGATGACGACGGCAATCTGATTCCGGAGCCGGTCACCAAGCGCATGACGCCCGCCATGATGGCGGTCGCCGGCGTGGCGCTCGCGGGTGCCATTGGCGGGACCTGGTATTTCGCCCGCGGCACCGGACTGGTCGATCACAAGCCGGTCAGCGTGCTGGTCGCCGACTTCACGAACTCGTCGAACGATCCAGTGTTCACGGGACTCGTCGAGCAGGAGATGACGCTCGGCGTTGAAGGCGCGTCGTTCATCTCCGCGTTCCCTCGCCGCGACGCTATGCGCGTCGTCAACGACATCAAGAAGGGGCCGGCGCTCGATGACGAGACCGCGGGGCTCGTGGCGAGGCGCGAAGGGCTCAATGTGGTCGTCGGCGGATCGATCGCGGCGAAGGGCACCGGGTACGTCGTCGCCGTGAAGGCCATGAACGTCAGCGACCAGAAGGTCCTGCTGGACTGGAATACGACCGCCGCCACCAAGAACGATGTGTTGCCCGCCGTGCGACGCGCCGCGGAGCGCGTCAGAAAGACCCTCGGCGACACGAACACGTCGAACGCCGCCAACGATCAGGAGACCTTCTCCGCCTCATCACTCGAGGCGGCAAAGGCCTACACCGAGGCCCAGGATCTCAACTGGGCCGGCAAGACCGATGCGGCGATTGACGGATATCAGAAGACCATCTCGATCGATCCCAACTTCGGCC
The DNA here is from genome assembly GCA_004297655.1 of Acidobacteriota bacterium. GTDB lineage: Bacteria > Acidobacteriota > Vicinamibacteria > Vicinamibacterales > SCN-69-37 > SCUN01. Next base: position 12,046 of record SCUN01000293.1, read on the forward strand.
GCGCGCATGCGGGGTTGGCGGCCATCTACGCCAACCTCGGCCGAACCGACGAGGCCGAAGCGAGTTACCAGAAAGCGCTGGGCCTGCTCAACCGGATGACGGAGCGCGAGAAGCTGCGCACACGAGGCGGTTACTACCTGTTCAAGCGGAATTACGACAAGGCCATCGAAGAGTACGACGCGCTCCTGAAGAAGTATCCGGCGGACACGTCGGGCATGGCGAATCTGGCGCTCGCGCAGTTCTATCGGCGCGACATGAAGACGGCGCTCGAGATGGGCCGCCGCGCGTCGGATCTCTATCCGAACAACGTGATCCGGAAGAACAACGCCGCCTTGTTTGCGATGTATGCCGGCGATTTCGACGAAGCGGCGCGACTCGCCAACGACGTGATTCAGCTCAATCCGGCGTTCGTGAAGGCGTACGTCGCGCTCGGCTTGTCGAATCTCGCGCAAGGCAAGACCGCGGACGCCGTCTCGGCGTTCACAAAGCTCGGCCAGATTGACACGGCGGCGGCGCGAGGGTTCTCGGCCAGCGGCCTCATCGACATCGCGCTCTTCGAGCGCCGGGATCAGGACGCGCTGAAGCTCCTGACCGATGCCATCGCCGTCGATCGGGCGGCGAAGGACAAGAGCTCGCTCGGGCGCCGACTGGCGCTGCGCGCGAACATCCTCGTCGGGCGCGGCGACAAGGTCGGCGCGCTGCGTGACGCCCGCGAAGCCGTGACGCTCGGCGCGGATGAAAGCATCCTCTATCCTGCCGGACGCGCGCTGATCGATGCCGGCCAGCCGGCCGAAGCGCTCGAACTGGCGGCCGATCTCGATAACCGTCTGGAGAATGAACCGCGCCTGTACGGGGCGCTCCTGCGCGGCGAGGCCGCGCTCGCGGCGGGCCGCGCCCGCGCGGCGCTCAACGCATTTCAGGATGCGCAGAAGCTCGGCGACTCCTGGATGGGCCGCCTCAGCCTCGGGCGCGCCTATCTCGCGCTCAAGGCACTGCCTGAAGCGTCAGCTGAATTCGATCGTTGTCTATCGCGAAAAGGCGAGGCGACGTCGATCTTCCTGGACGATCGCCCCACCTTCCACGTGTTCACTGACGTCGGCGCGCTGGTCGATCGCGCGAAAGCCGGCCTCGGCGGAAAGTAGTTCCGCCGGCGCCGCGCCGCCATCGACGACCACCTTCAACACGCCTTGCAGGAACGAATTCAGGTCGCCGTTGCTGCCGGAGACTTTGAACCCGTAGGTATCGCCCGCCTGCACGTTCACGTTGAGATTTCCCGAGTAGGCGAAACCGTTCGACGGAGACGCGCAACAGTTCGTCGGACCCGCGTTCACCGGTGTGCTGACGATCGTCTCGGTGCCGAGGTGATTGACGAACACTTCAAGTTTCACCGTCACGGCAAACCACGCGTGGAGGCCGGAGAGGTCCCAACCCAGACTCACTGACCTGGTGCTCGGCGACGTCGTCGAGAACGTCCACGTCGAGTACGGCACGCCGCCGGCAACGCCGAGGTTGTAGTTATAGCTGAGCTGCGGTTTACCCGTGACCGAGCCATCGTCATTCACCGTGACCGTGCCAGGTCCGCTCGCCGACCAGGCAGTAAACGCAGGCGGCGGCGGTGCGAAGCTGATCGTCACCGGCGCGCTGAACGCGCCGGCGCCCTGCCGGATGCTGACGCCGAGCGGCCCGCCGGACGGACCCGCCGGCACCGTGACGAGCGCGGCGAGGCCGATGGCCGTGTTGGACGTGGCCGAGTAGGGCGCGACATCCCACACGTTCGCGCCCTGCGTGAATCGCACCATCGAGCCGCTGGTGTCGATGCCGTCAGCAGACACCGCGATGTTGGTGCCGGCCGACACCGGGTCGACGAGCGGTTGACCCAGTTCGGTGAAGAACGCGGTGATCACCGGCGTGCCCGGCGCTGCCGTGACGCTGATCGGGAACGCGTTGGACACGACGGTGCCCGCCGCGTCCTTCAACTGCACCGTGGCCGCGCCGAGCGGCTGTCCGAACGGCAACCGCACCCACACCGCCGTGGCTGACGAGGGCGACTGGAACACGAATCCGTTCTGCGTGGTCGCGCCGCTCACCACGACAGCGGTGTTCGTCGGCAGGTTGCTGCCGCGCAGGACGATGAAGCCCTCGCCGGGCGCGTTGTTGGCCGGTGACGCGGAGGTGATCACCGCGGCCGACGGCACCATCCGGCACTGCGAGAACTCGGACGTGTTCCCTGCCGCGTCGGTCACCGTCGCGGTGAGGAACTCGCCGACCGGAACCTGTTGATTCAGCGTCAGCGTGCCCGAGGCATCGCCCGAGCCATCGGTCGTTCTCGCGAACGTGCCGACCAGTTTGCTGCCTTCGCCGAAGCCGCTCGCGTCGCACACAGCATTCGCGAACACCTGAATCGTGTGCTCCGCGTTGACGTCGTCGGTGTCGAGCGTGAAGTCCACGGTCGTCGCCGGACCCGCGTTCGACGGGTTGGTGAGGACCGGGAAGTTCTGCAGGCCATTGGGGCCCGCGTCGGCGTCGTTCAGATCGTTCGCGTTCACGCCGGGCGCACCGACGATGTTGATCCCAAGGCCGCCGTTGCTCTCGATCGTGTTCGACAGGATCGCGGCGCCAGAGGCCGAACCGTCGATGCGAACACCGTCCGACCCGTTGCCGCGAATGAGGTTGCCGGCGCCGGCGTTCGTGCCGCCGATGCTGGTGTTGGCCGACGTGCTCACCTGAACGCCGAACATCGAGTTGCCCGGCATCGTGCCGGCGGCGTTCGTGCCGATCTGATTACCGACGATGGCGATGCCAGTCGGCACCGGGTTCGCGCCGACCTGGTAGATCGCGATGCCCCGGTTGTTGCCGGTGATCACGTTGCCTTCGCCGGGGTTCGTGCCGCCGATCTGGGCGCCGGCCGACGCGAACGCCGAGATGCCGGAGAACGCGTTGCCGAGCGCCACGCCGGCGACCGACAGGCCGATCGTGTTGCCCTGAACGATGGAGCCTGAGGCGGCGGCCGCGATGATGATGCCGGTGCCGCTCAGTGTCGCCGCGCAACCGTTGCCGGCAATCTGGTTGCCCTCGCCCGCGCCCGGTCCACCGACGCGCGCTTTGGCCTGCAGCACGATGCCTTCGAACTTGTTCGGCCTCGCCGACAGACCGTCGCTCGTGAGGCCGATGTAGTTGCTCTTGATCGCCGGCATCACGGTCGACAAACCGGACACGAGAATCCCGGGGCCACCGTTCGTCATGTTGCAGCCGTTGGCCGACAACGGATCGATGACGACGTTGCCCGAGATCACGTTGCGGCCACCGGGCTCGCCGACGATCGCCGCTTCCGTGCGCGCGAGCATGATGCCGCCGCCGCGATTCGGAACGGCAGAGACGCCATTCACGTCGAGGCCGATGGTGTTGCCGACGATGCGCAACCCGGTCACGAGCGCGCCCGCAAACTGCGAACTGATGCCGCGGACGTTGTTGCCGGAGATCAAGTTCGAGTCGATGACGGCGTTCGTCGTGCCGTCATACATCGTGATGCCGCTGTCGGTATTGGGCTGCGCCGACAAGCCGTCAGCCGTGGTGCCGATGCGGTTGAGCTGCACGGTGTTCGCGACGCCGCCGATCATCAACAGGCCGCTCGCCGTGTTGCCCGAGAGCAGATTGCGGCGGACGTTCGTCGAGTTCGCGTAGACGAGGTCGACGCCGAAGACGTTGCCGGTGATCACGTTGTCTTCGATCGTGTTCGCGTTGTGGCCGCCCGACGCGACATACACGCCCGGTCCGGGGAAGCCCTGGATGCCGAGGCCGCGCACGGTCGAGTTGCTCGCGAGCACTTCGAAGCCGGGCGCCTGGCCGATCGTCACACCGGCCTGCGCGCCCATGAGCGCGCCGCTGATGAAGACCTTCGGCGCGAACGTCGCGCTGCCGGTTTGCGTCAGGCCGTCGATGACGACCGGCTGCGTGATGGCGGGCAGCGGCGTCGACGGCGTGATCGTGAACGGACCCGCGCCGGCGATGGCGAACGAGATCGTGTTCGCGTCGGCCTGGAGGTTCGCTTTGTTGATCGCATATCGCAGCGTGCCGACCACGCCGTTGTCGGCGGTCGACGTCACGACATACGGATTCGTGATGATGATCGAGTCCACATCGCTCGCGGCGGCGTAGTTGCCCGACGCGGCATACGAACAGGTCACCACGTAGGTGCCCGGATCCACCGGCGCCGAGCCCGAGCTCCAGCTCAGCGTGCCCGCGAGCGCCTCGTTGTCGACGCCCGTCACCGAGCACGCGCCCGGATGCGGCGCGCCGTCGTAATCGACGTTGGCGCCTGTGGCGACCGCCACCGGCGTCGCCGGCGTGATCGTGATGGTCGTGGAGTCGCTGGCCGGCGCGTAGAAGTCGCTGCCGCTGTAGTCGCACGTCACGGTGTACTCGCCCACATTCACCGGCGCACTACCCGAGCTGTAAAGCACGACCCCCGTCAGCACATCCGTGCCGCTGCCCTGCACCGCGCACGTGCCGGTGTGCGGCTGGCCGTCGTAGACAAACGTCCCGCCGCCGCCAACCGTGGCGACCGCGGTCGCTTTGATGATGTCGAAGGGCACGGAGAGATCCGGAAGCGCGCCGAAGGCGGAGGCTGACGCCGAGAGCCGATACCCGATCCCGACCTTCTCGATCGAAAGATCCGTGAACGTGGCATTGCCGTTGGCGTCGGTCAGGAGCGTCGTGGTGCCGCTCAAGTGACCGCCCGCGGGGTTGTTCGCGATCGCGATCGTCACCTGCACGCCGACGGCCGGGCCGCCGTTCAGCGTCGCGTGCGCCTGCACCGGCGCCATCGTCTGCGTGAGGATCGTCGTTGACGGCTGGCCCGCGAGCGAGAAGGCCAGGCCGAGATCATCCGGGTCCGGCGTCGGCGGCGCCGTCGCCGGCGGCAGCACGGGCGTGCCGATGTCTTCGGTGTTCTTCGGCTCGGCCGTGATCACCGGCGTGACATCTCGCACCGGATCGATCTTCACGTCATCGGCCGGGTTCGGATCGACGAGACGGAGCGTGATCTTGCTCGTGCCGCCCGGCTCGAGCCACACCGTGGTGTTCGTGACCGCCGGGTTGGTCGGATCGAACGGCGTCGACGTGCCCGGAGCCTGGAACACGGGATTCGGCACGTTGGCCACGAGCACCGTCTGCGTTTGCGTCTTCAGGGTGCATTCGTTGGCGATCGGCGTCGTGTAGGTCTTGTGCACGATGAGCTGCGTTTTCACGCCGCCGAGCTTCGCGGCGGCGTTCGCCAGGAAGAGATTCACGTTGAAGCTGGCGGTCGTGTTGCCCGTGTTGACGATCGTCCACGTCACATCGGTCAAAGCCCCATTGGAAATATCGGGATTGCTGATGTCGGGATTGGAGATGTCCGGATTGGAGATATCGGGATTGGAGATGTCGGGATTGCTGATGTCCGGATTGGAGATATCCGGGTTCGCCACGACCACATTGGAAATGTCGGGATTGGAAATATCGGGATTGGAGATGTCCGGATTGGAAATGTCCGGGTTGCTGATATCCGGATTCGAAATGTCCGGGTTGTACACCTCCGCATTGGAGATGTCGGGATTGCTGATGTCGGGATTCGAAATATCCGGATTCGAAATGTCGGGATTGCTGATGTCCGGATTGAGCACGACGCGGCTCGAGAGGCCGTTCGCGAGAATCGGCATCGACGGCGCGGAAATCTCCTGCACGTCCACCGGCACCTGCGCGCGCGGGTCGCTCGACTTGATAAAGACCGTGCGCGTGACCATCGACTTAGCCGCGACGGTCACGTCCACGGAGACCAGCGGATCGGGCTGGCCCGCAACCGATTCCTGGGTGAACGACGCCTTGCCGCCAACCGGCTGCGACGCGATCGTCATCCGGTACGACTTCGCCGCGGTTGTCGTGTTCTGCGCGAACACGACGAAACTCCTCGACAGCGACGGATCGAGCGGCTTCGAGTTGCCCGGCGATCCGGTCACGAGGCCGAAGGTCAGGCGGGCCGAGTAGATGTTCTGGTTGCGCATGCCGGTCTGGCCCGGCTGGCATTCGGGCGTCGGCTGCGTCGGATCGAAGACGCTGAAAGCCGGCGGCTTGACCGGCGTGTAGTTCTGCCAGTTGCCGTCGCGCGGCGGACGCACGTCGCGGTTATCGGTCCAGACGACGTGAAACACGGGCGCGACCTGCGACGCCGTGTTGAACTTCCACGTGCCTTTCTCCTGCACGAACGCCGGCGACGCGGCGAGATCGATGTAGTCGCCCATGAACGGCACGGTGCCGAGCTTGAAGAGCGGCAGGTTCGGCGCGTTGTACTGCATCTGCTCGATCGTCGACGCGCCCGGGCGGCTGCCCTGCAGGTACGTCGAGACCTGCACCGACGGCCCGAACACCGGCACGTCGCCCTTCGCCGCGTACGCCGCGCGAATATCGATCGTGTGGCGCTTGCGCACCGTCGCGACCGCGTCGTTCTCGTCAACGAACGGACCGAACACTCTCGAAATGTCCTCGCGCAGGTCGTAGTAGACGACCACGAGCTTGCCCGCCGCGAACGCGAGCGACGGCATCAATTGATGGCCGGGCTTGTCCACGCCGGCCGCGCCGGTATCCACGGCCCTCGGCGTCGTCCACGCCGCGCCCGTGCGTGACGAAGCGATGACGACGCGCGCGTCGCCGTCGACGGCGTCGGCGCGAGCGGCGCCGAAACCGCGCTCGGTCCACGCGACATACGCGCGGCCTTCATCGTCGATCGCCATCGACGGGTACGCGTTCGTGCGGAACCGGTCTTCGGCCGTGCCCTGGTCGAACGGCTGAATCTCCGAAACTTCGTCCGCGTCGCCCATCTGGTGCTCGGCGATCATCTTCTTGAGCTTGTCGGTGGGCCGATGCGCCTTGAACTTGTGCACCTTCGCCGGCTTGTCAAAGCCCTTGCCCGACGCCGCCGAACGCACGACGACGATGGAATCGGTGGCCGTGGTGGTGAGACCGAACTGGCGCCAGGCGACGTAGAGCGCGCCGGACTGCGGGTCGATCGCGATCGTCGCGCCCTGGTTGACTTTGTCCGCGGGATCGCTGATCTGCTGCGGCTTGCTCCACGTCACGCCGCAGTCGTCCGACGAGGCGAGCATGATGCGCGACGAGACATCGGTGCCGACGGTCGTGATGCGCGAGTACGCGATGTAGATCTTGCCGGCGGGAATCGTCTGCGTGTACGGCTTCGGTCCCTTGAGCTGCGGCTTCGCCTTCGTGCGCGAGCGTTCGTTCCAGCCGCGGAACCGGCCTTTGCCGGCGCCGGCTTTCACGACCGGCGCGGGATCGGTCTGCGTGATCTTGCAGGACTTCGCGCCCGCGCGCGGGATATCGACCGCCATCCACGGCTTGTCGATGAACTCCGTTCCGGTCGACCGATCGATCATCGTCGTGCCGAGGTAGCGGATCGGGTCGCCGTTTTCCTTGTTGTTGTTGTCGATGAAGCGCGACATGAAGACCGCGCTCGGCGCGTTCTGGCCGCGATTGAAGACGAGGCCGCTGAAGTACATGAGGCCGTTGGTGCCGGGACGCACGACGGCGTCGGCGCCGGCCTGGTACCCCTTGAGCGGCGAATACATGCCTTCGGGTGTCGTGTCCTGCGGATAGCCCGGAAGGAGTGTGCTCTGCCACCGTTCGCCGCCGTCGAAGCTCTTGAAGAGTCCGAGCCACGCATCGCCGGTTTCCGGTCCCGTCGAGAGACCCGGGAGGTCAACGGTGCGGTAGTCGTTGGCGCCCGCGAGGAGGTGCAGCGGGTTGCGCGTGGACACCGCGACCGACGGCTCGTTCTGTCGCTGAAGGAATGGATCGCCGTTCGGCCACGCGTCGCCGGAAACCATGTTCACGCTGCGCGTGGCGACAATGCCGGTGGGACCGGAAATTTGAGCGACCGGACGAGTAACCGCACTGACAACGAGCGCCAGTAGTAGACACAAGCCCGAAAGAGAAAGGGTACGGGGAGACTTCACAAGTGCTCCTTTTGGGATACCCCGGGGACGCCGGAGCAAACCCGACGATTATGCGCCGGGAACCCGTCAGGAGGGTGAAAACCTCTGAAATCAGCAACTTACCGAACGGGGCATATGTTTCTTGGCCCGGAACGCCCCCCGGGGGGACGAACCCGCGTCGGCTAACGCCCGTAATACTCACCGCCCGCATGCTCTCCGACGCGCGACTCGCTCTCCGCTCCTTCCTCAAGACGCCCGGCTTCTCCGCCGTGGCCATTCTGTCGATTGCGCTCGGGATCGGGCTGAACACCACGATCTTCAGCCTGGTG
>SCUN01000294.1 GCA_004297655.1 Acidobacteriota bacterium
GGTCAACGCCGCCATCCGATTTCGCGGCCGGAATGCTGACGTCCACGCCGATGCCGCCGCTATCGAAGCAGCATTCTGCGATCGTGACCGCGAATCCCCCGTCGGCGCAATCGTGCGCGCTTCTCACCAGGCCCGCGCCGATCGACTCGTAGAGCAGTTGATGCAGCGCTTTCTCGCGCGCCAGATCGATCGACGGCGCCTCGCCCTTGATCAACCCGTGCAGCGTCTTCAGATACTCGCTGCCGCCCAGTTCGCCCAGGCCCTCGCCGAAGAGCACGACATCCAGGCCCGCCGCCGGAAACACGCGCGTCGTCACCCGATTCGCGTCTTCGACCAGGCCAACGACGCCGATGACGGGCGTGGGCAGGATGGCGCGGCCCTCCGTTTCGTTGTAGAGGCTCACGTTGCCGCCGGTAATCGGCGTGTCGAGCGCGCGGCAGGCCTCGCCGATGCCGGCGACGGCTTCCGCGAACTGCCACATGATTTCCGGCCGCTGCGGGTTGCCGAAGTTGAGGCAGTTGGTCGCGCCGATCGGCTGGCCGCCGGCGCACGCGACGTTGCGCGCGGCTTCAGCGACAGCGAGCTTCGCGCCCTGGCGCGGATCGAGTTCGCAGAACCGACCGTTGCCGTCGGCCGACATCGCCAGCGCCCGCGGCGTGCCTTTCACCCGGACGACACCGGCGCTGAGGCCATTCAGCGCGAACGTGTTGCCCCGCACCATATGGTCGTACTGGCGATAGATCCAGCGTTTGCTGGCAATCCCCGGCGCCGAGAGCAGCGCGAACAGTGCGTCCTTCGGCGATGCCAGCGGCTTGAGATCGGATTTCTTCAGCGCGTTGGCGGCCAGCCGGCCGGCCGGCTCCGCGTACGGCCGCTTGTAGACCGGCGCTTCGTCGGTCAGCGCGCGGTTCGGCACCTCGACCACGAGGACGCCGTTGTGCTTCACGCGCAGCTTGTCATCCGCCGTCACTTCGCCGATGTGCACGGCGTGGAGATCCCACTTCTCGAAGATCTCCTCGACTTCCTTTTCGCGGCCGCGCTTGACGATCAGCAGCATGCGCTCCTGCGACTCCGACAGCATGATCTCGTACGGCGTCATGCCGCTCTCGCGCTGCGGCACCTTCGCGACGTCGATCTCCACGCCGACGCCGCCACGCGATCCCGTTTCGGAGGTCGCGCATGTCAGGCCAGCCGCGCCCATATCCTGCACGCCGACGCACGCGTCGGTCTTCATCACCTCGAGGCAGGCTTCGAGCAGGAGTTTCTCCATGAACGGATCGCCGACCTGCACCGCCGGCCGCTTCTCCGCAGATTTCTCGTCAAACTCCGCCGACGCCATCGTCGCGCCGTGGATGCCGTCGCGGCCGGTCTTGGCGCCGACGTAGTAGATCGCGTTGCCGACGCCGCTGGCGACGCCCTTCACGATCTCGTCCTGGCGCGCGATGCCGAGACAGAACACGTTCACGAGCGGGTTGCCCGCGTACCGCTCGTCGAACATCACTTCGCCACCGACGGTCGGAATGCCGATGCTGTTGCCGTATCCGCCGATGCCGCGAACAACGCCGTCGACAATCCGCCGTGTTTGTGGAGACTCGATGGCGCCGAAGCGCAGCGAGTTGAGCAGCGCGATCGGACGCGCGCCCATGGTGAAGATGTCGCGGATGATGCCGCCGACACCCGTGGCCGCGCCCTGGTAGGGCTCGATGAAGGACGGATGATTGTGCGACTCGATCTTGAAGACCGCGGCGAGGCCGTCGCCGATGTCCACGGCGCCGGCGTTCTCGCCGGGGCCCTGCACCACGCGTTTGCCCTGGGTCGGCAGCGTCTTCAGGTGCACGCGCGAGCTCTTGTAGCTGCAGTGCTCGGACCACATGACCGAGAACAAGCCCAGTTCGGTGAGATTCGGCTCGCGTCCCATGAGCGACACGATCCGGTCGTACTCTTCGCGCGTGACGCCATGCCGTTCGAGCGTCGCGTCATCAAAAGCAATGACCGCCATTCGCTACACCGCCACCGTGCCGCTTGAGGCCAGCACGTCGATGACTGACTTGAACAAGATCAGGCCTTCGTCGCTGCCGAGACGCGTGTCGCACGCGCGCTCCGGGTGCGGCATCAGGCCCACGACATTGCGCTTTTCGCTACAGATGCCGGCGATGTTCGCCAACGATCCGTTGGGATTGGCGGCATCGGTGATTTCCCCAGTGGCCGTCGAGTACCGGAAGATGACGCGCCGATCGCGTTCGAGGCGCGCCATCACGTCGGGATCGGCGAAGAAGTTGCCCTCGCCGTGTGAGATCGGCACCTTCAACACCTGGCCGGGCGTGCACAAGCGCGTGAACGGCGTGTCGGCGTGCTCCACGCGAATGTGCACGAACTCGCAGTGAAACCGGAGGTCGTTGTTTCTCAGCATCGCGCCGGGCAGCAGGCCGCTCTCCTGCAGGATCTGAAATCCGTTGCAGATGCCGAGCACCGGGCCGCCGCGATCGGCGAAGGCCTTGACGGCGGACATGACGGGCGAGAATCGCGCGATCGCGCCGGTTCTCAGGTAGTCGCCGTGCGAAAACCCGCCTGGCAGAATCACGGCGTCGGCGGCGCCCAGCGACGTCTCCCTGTGCCACACCATCGAGACGTCCTGTCCGAGCACCGTCTCCGTGGTGTATTGCGCTTCGTGATCGCAATTCGATCCGGGGAAGACGACGACGGCGAATTTCATTTCGCGGCTCCGTCGATTTCGACCGTGAAGCTCTCGATCACGGGATTCGCGAGCACCCGGTCCGAGATCTCCTTCGCCATCTTCTCCGCCTCAGCGGCCGAGGCGACATTCAGGTCGAGGACGAAGTACTTGCCCTGCCGGACGTCGTTGGCCTGGCCGTACCCGAGGGAATGCAGCGCCTCAACGATGGCGCGTCCCTGCGGATCGAACACCGAGGGTTTCAGCGTGACGAATACACGAGCCTTCAACAGGTTTCTCCTTCGGGAATCGGCGTCAAAACACTCTGGCGAATATCGCGTCCACGTTGCGCAGCTGGGCGTTCAGATCGAACGCTTCTTCGATCACGTTCTTCGGCAACACCTTCGTGACGTCGGCGTCGGCCAGCAACAACGTCTTGAAGTCTTTGTGCTCGTGGAAGGACTTCATGGCGTTGCGCTGCACCCACTCGTAGGCCTGCTCGCGCGAGATGCCGCGGCGCGCCAGTTCGAGGAGCACGGTGCCGGAGAACACGACGCCGCGCGAGCGGCCCAGATTTTCGAGCATGCGGTCGGGATAGACGACCATGCCGCTCACGATCCGCGCGAACCGGCGCAGCATGTGATCGAGAGCGATGAAGCTGTCGGGCAGGATCACGCGCTCGACCGATGAGTGCGAGATGTCGCGCTCGTGCCAGAGCGCGACGTTTTCGAGCGCCGCCATCGCGTTGGCGCGGACCAGCCGCGCGAGACCGACGATCTGCTCGCACCCAATCGGGTTGCGCTTGTGCGGCATCGCCGACGAGCCCTTTTGTCCCTTCCCGAAGGGCTCCTCGATCTCCCCGATCTCGGTCTTCTGCAGGCCGCGAATTTCGAGGGCGAATTTTTCCAGCGACGCGGCGACGATCGCGAGCGCGGTCATCAGCTCCGCGTGCCGATCGCGTTGAACGACCTGCGATGAGACCGGCGCCGGCGCCAACCCGAGGCGCTTGCAGACGGCTTCTTCGATCTTCGGGTCGAGATGCGCGAACATGCCGACCGCGCCGGAGATCTTGCCGACCGACACCGCGGCGCGCGCCCGGACGACGCGCTCGCGGTCGCGCTTCAGCTCGGCAAACCAGAGCGCGAGCTTCACGCCAAGCGTCATCGGCTCGGCATGGACCCCATGCGTGCGGCCGATCATCGGGGTCTTCTTGTGTTCGTTCGCGCGGGCTTTGACCGCCTCGGCGAGCGCGTCGATGTCTTTCAGGATCAGGTCGCACGCATCGCGCATCTGCAGCGCGAGGGCCGTGTCGAGCACGTCGGAGGACGTCATGCCGAAGTGCAGCCAGCGCGCCGACTCGCCCACCCGCTCGGCAACGGCGGTTGTGAACGCGATCACGTCATGCTGGGTGACCCGTTCAATCTCATCGATGCGCGGGATGAAATTGTCGAGCTCGGCCTCGGCTTTCTGTCGAAGCGCTTTCGCGTCGGCGGCCGGCACGACGCCGTCGGCGACGAGCGCGTCGGTCGCGGCGAGTTCCACGTCCAGCCAGGTCTTGTACTTGTGCCGATCGCTCCAGATGGCGCCCATCTCGGGCTGGGTGTAACGCGGAATCACAGACGCAGCCTCCCGGCGTCGATCGACGCGGTTTCGGGTCCGACAATTGTGGCGCTCAACTGGTCGCCGCGCACCATGTCCTTGGCGACGCGCAGAACATCCTCCGCGCTCACCTTCTCGATGCTCGCGAGCGTCTCGTCGAGCGAGTAATGGCGCGTGAAGTAGAGCTCCTGGCGCGCCAGATGCGACATCCGGCTCGACGTGCTCTCGAGGCTCAGCATCAGCGAGCCTTTCAGGTGGTCCTTGGCGCGACGCAGTTCCTCGGCCGTCACGGCGGATTCGCGCAACGTGCGCAGCTCGGCGAGCGTGAGGTCGATCACTTCCCCGACCTTGTCGTTCGCGCAGCCGGCGTAGACGGTGAGCATGCCGGCGTCGCTGTAGGAAGTGAGGTTACTGAACACCGCGTAGGCCAGGCCGCGCTCCTCGCGGATGTGCTGGAAGAGGCGGGAACTCATCGAGCCGCCGAGAATCGTGTTGAGCACGTACGCGACATGACGATCGTCGTGGCCCTGCGACAACGCGCCGGTGCCGAGACAGATGTGCGTCTGTTCGATGTCCTTGCGGCGCACGGTCAGGCCGCTGCCCACGGCCGGCGCCGAGGTCGGATAGCTCGGCGCCACGGTCGGCAATGGCGCAAACGCGTCGGTGATGAGTCCGCGGAGATGGTCGTGCTGAAAATTCCCCGCCGCCGCGACGATCAGGTTCGGCGCGGTGTAGGTGCGCGTGAAGTAATCGCGCAGGATCGATGAAGAAAACGACTGCACCGTGTCGGGCGTGCCGAGAATCGGCCGGCCCAGCGGGTGATTCAGCCAGAAATGACGCGTGAAGACTTCGTGCACGAGATCGTCGGGCGCGTCTTCCACCATCTTGATCTCTTCGAGAATGACGCTCTGCTCTTTGGCCACATCGGCCGGCGCCAGCGCCGGGTTCAGGATCATGTCCGCGAGCAGGGTCACCGCGATCGGCAGATGCTCGTCGAGCACGCGGATGTAGTACGCGGCGTATTCCTTCGCGGTGAACGCGTCGAGCTGCCCGCCGATCGAGTCGATCTCCTCCGCGATGTCCTGCGCGCTGCGCGTCGCGGTGCCTTTGAAGAGCATGTGCTCCACGAAATGCGCGATGCCGCTTTCGACGTCGCTCTCGTGGCGCGATCCGCGCGCGAGCCACACGCCGATCGTCACCGAGCGCACTTCCGACATGGGCTCGGTCACCAGCCGCAAGCCCGTCGGCAGTGTCTCTAAGTTGTTTACTCTCTTGAGGTTAGATGAGAGACTCAAGACAAAGATTCTAACATCAATGACCGACCTCGCGGAACTGGACAGACGCGAACTCGAAGAGACACTCGCCGACCTCGGCGCCCCGCGATTCCACGGACGACAGATCTACCGCTGGATCTACAAGCGCGGCGTGACCGATCCGTCCGCGATGACCGATCTCAGCCAGAAACTGCGCGCCACGCTCGCGGAGCACACGACGGTTTCGACGCCAACTGTTGCAAGGAAACAGGTTTCCGAGGACGGCACGACGAAGTTCCTACTCAAACTCGCCGACGGCCAGTTGATTGAGTCGGTCTACATCCCCGACACGCCGGCGCAGACCTTCTGCATCTCGACTCAGGTCGGCTGCGCCATGAAATGCGCCTTCTGCCTGACCGGCACGATGGGGCTCATCCGCAACCTCACGGCCGGCGAGATCGCCGGCCAGGTCCGCGTGCTCGCCCACGAGACCGGCCTCGCCGACAAGATCTTCAACATCGTCCTCATGGGCATGGGCGAGCCGCTGCACAACTACGACCCGGTGATGAAGGCCATCCGGATGCTCGCGGACAAGGACGGACTGGATCTCCATCCGCGCCGCGTGACGCTCTCGACGGTCGGCGTGGTACCGGGGATGATGAAGCTCGCCGAGGAAGAACTCATGCCGAGCCTCGCGATCTCGCTGCATGCCACGACGGAAGAGCAGAGAGATCGACTCGTACCGATCAATAGGAAATACGACATCAAGGAGCTGATCGACGCGTGCCGCAAGATGCCGATGCGGCGGCGCGGCAAGATCATGTTCGAGTACGTGATGCTCGCCGGCGAGAACGACTCGATCGACGACGCGAAGCGATTGGTGAAACTCCTTCGCGGCCTGAAGGCCAAAGTGAATCTGCTGCCGCTCAACGAAGCGCCCGGCATCCCGTTCAAGCGGCCGAGCGACGACGCGGTGAACGCGTTCGCGAAGGTGCTGGTCGCGGGCGATGTGCGCGTGACCGTGAGAAAGAGCCGCGGCCGCGACATTCGCGCGGCGTGCGGGCAGCTGGCGACGGATAAATAGAGCCTACGTCTTCAGCTTCGCTGCCGCCGCCTCGACCTTTTCTTCCAGTTTCTTCTTGTAGGCCGTGAGCTTGCCGGCCAGCGCGCGGTCGCCGAGCGCGATCATCTGCGCGGCGAGCACGCCGGCGTTGGTGGCGCCGGGTTTGCCGATCGCGACGGTCGCGACCGGCACGCCGGGCGGCATCTGCACGGTCGAGAGCAACGCGTCTAACCCTTTCAGGGCTGAGGAATCGATCGGCACGCCGATGACCGGGCGCGTCGTGTGCGCGGCCACGACGCCCGCGAGGTGCGCGGCGGCGCCGGCGCCGATGATGAAGACTTTCACGCCGCGCTGATGACCGTCGTCGATGAGCCGCATGACGCGCGCCGGCGAACGGTGCGCGGAGGCGACCGTCATCTCCCATTTCAAACCGAATTCATTGAGGGCCTCGCCCGCGGCGCGCATGATTTCCACGTCGGAGTCGGAGCCCATCAGGATCAAGACATCAATTGTGTTCATCGTTCGATCGCCCTCTTGCCAATGTCCGTTCGGAATTCCGCTCCATCATACGAAATCAGGGCGACGCCCGCGTAGGCGCGGGCGATCGCCTCGGCGTAGGTCGGGCCCCGGCCGACGACCGTCAGCACGCGCCCGCCGGAGGTTTCGACGCGGCCTCCGCGGTTCCGGGTCCCGGCGTGAAACACGATCGTTCCGGGTTCCCCGTTCGCGGCCTCGATGCCCGCGATCGCCTTCCCTGTTTCAAAGTGTCCCGGGTATCCGCCCGACGCCATGACGACGCCGACGAACTTCTCGCGTGAGAGCGCCAACACCGGCGCCATGTCCAGTTCGCCCTTCGCGGCGGCCATGAGCGCGGCGGCGAAGTTGCCCTCGATCGCGGGCAGGAGCGCCTGCGCTTCGGGATCGCCGAAGCGCACGTTGAACTCGATCACCCGCGGGCCGTTCCTGGTGAGCATCAGCGAGACGTATAAGAAGCCGACGTAGGTCGGCATCGCGTCGAGGACGGGCTGCACGATGTCGCGCATCACGTCGGCTTCGAGCGCGGGCGTCATCAACGGACTCGGCGCGAACGCGCCCATGCCGCCGGTGTTCGGCCCCGTGTCCTCGTCATACGCGCGTTTGTGATCCTGCGCGCTGCCGAGCGCGATCGCGCGCCGGCCGCCGCACAGGGCGAAGAACGACACTTCGGGTCCGAACAGGCACTCTTCGATGACCACGCGCGAGCCGGCGTCGCCGAACGCGCGCGTCTCGAGGCACGACCGCACGGCGGCTTCGGCTTCGGCGCGATCCTGGGCGACGACCACGCCCTTCCCCGCCGCCAGGCCGTCGGCCTTGACGACCACCGGGAAGCCAAATTCGGAGCCGGAGACGGCGACCAGGGCCGCGTCGAGCGTTTCGACCACGTTGAACCGTGCCGTCGGAATGCGGTGCGTCGCCATGAAGTGCTTGGCGAACACCTTGGAGCACTCGAGCTGGGCGCCGTCGTGGCCGGGGCCGATGGCCGGATGCCCGGCTGCGCGAAGGGCGTCCGCGACCCCGGCGTCGAGGGGGGCTTCGGGGCCGATCACGGTCAGGTCGATGGCCTCACGCCGGGCCAGGTCGAGGACGGCGGCGGGATCGTTGATGGCCAACGGGACGACCGGGCCCAGCGCCGCCATCCCGGGGTTGCCGGGCGCGCAGAGAACACGGGTCACCCCGGGGTCCCGGGCCAGCCGCCAGGCCAGGGCGTGCTCGCGGCCCCCGGCGCCCAGAATCAGCACTCGCATAAGGGCCTTATTTTCCCTGCTTCGTACGGTGATACGCTAGGGAATTGGCAATCACATGGCCGTTTGGCCAGTGCACATTGCCCATAGATCCCAGCCAGAGAGGGGGTGTCAGCCTTGGCAGAAGTCAAAGTTCAGGAAGGTGAGTCGATCGAAAGCGCGCTCCGCCGTTTCAAGCGGAAAGTGCAGCAGGAAGACA
>SCUN01000295.1 GCA_004297655.1 Acidobacteriota bacterium
TCGGCGCCAACTACAGCATCACGGGCGACGGCGTGGACGCCGAACGCGTGGGCGCCATCCGGCTATCGTCGAACTTCCTGCCGATGCTCGGCGCCGAGACCGAGCTCGGCCGCCTGTTCGCCGCCGACGATGATCAGCCCGGGCGCGCGCCGACGGCGATCCTCAGCTATGGACTCTGGAGCCGCCGCTTCGGCGGCGACACCGCCATCGTCGGCAAGTCGATCACGCTCAACGGCGTCCGGTATGAAGTCGTCGGCGTCTTGCCGGCGCGCTTCTCGCTGCCGCGCGAGGTGCTGCCGACGCTCGGCGTCGCCGAGGACGGCCAGGTTTTCCTCCCGTTGCCGCTCGCGGCGAACGCGGCGACGATCCGCACGCGCGAGGACTACAACATCATGGGCACGCTCAAGCCGGGCGTGCGCGTGGAGACGGCGCAAGCCGAGATGGACGCGATCACCGCGACACTCCGGCGTGACTATCCGGATGTGTACCCGCCGAACGGCGGTCTCACCTTCTCGATCGTGCCGATCCAGGAGCAGGTCGCCGGCAAGGTCACGCGACCGCTCATGATTCTTGTGGGCGCCGTCGCGTTCGTGCTGCTCATCGCGTGCGCGAACGTGGCGAACCTGCTCATGTCGAGGTCGCTCGGCCGGCAGAAGGAACTCGCGGTGCGCGCCGCGATGGGCGCGAGCCGGCGCCAACTCGCGCAGTTGTTGCTGACAGAAGGACTGGTGCTGGCGCTCGCCGGCGCCGGCGCAGGCGTCGCGTTCGCCGCCGGCGCGGTGCGGTGGATCCACGTGCTGCAGCCGAAGGACCTGCCCCGCCTCGGCGACATCGCCATCAACCTCCCGGTGCTCGCGTTCACGCTCGGGCTCTCGCTCCTCGCCGCGTTGATCTTCAGCCTCGCGCCGGCGATCGGAGCGGGCCGCGTGGACCCGCAGGACGCCCTGCGCGACTCGACACGCGGCGCCTCGGGCACGGGTGCGCTATGGGGCCGCGGCCGTCCGGCGCGGCGCCTGCTCGTCGCCGGCGAAGTGGCCCTCGCGGTGATGCTGCTCATCGGCGCCGGGCTGCTCATTCGCAGCTTCGCAGCGCTCTCGCGCGTGCCGCCCGGCTTCAATCCCGCGGGCGTGCTCACGCTCGAATTGTCGCTCACCGGCAACACCTACAAGGACGGCCCGCTCGTGATCGAGGGCTACAAGCGGCTCTGGGACCGGCTCGCCGCGATTCCGGGCGTCACCGACGTCGGGGGCGTGTCGTCGCTGCCCATGAGCGGGTTCTTCGCGTGGGGCCCGATCACGGTTGAAGGCCGTGTGCCGCCGCCCGGCGAGAAGTTCATCAACGCCGACATGCGATCCGCCGCCGGCAACTACTTTCAAGCGATGGGCATCCCGCTCATTCGCGGCCGGCTCTTTGACGCGCGCGATACGCTCGCCGCGCCCGGCCAAACCGACCCACCGCAGCGCGTCGTCGTCATCGACGAGTTGATGGCCCAGGAGTTATGGCCGAACGCGGATCCGATCGGCAAGCGCCTGAAGTTCGGCGACGCCGCGTCAACTTCTCCCTGGGAAACCGTGATCGGCATCGTCGGACGGGTGAAACAGTACGGCCTCGACGCCGACGCGCGCATCGCACTCTATCGGCCGCACACGCAAAGTCCGTCGAGGAATCTCTTCGTGACGGTGCGGACAAACGGCGACGTCGCGGGGCTCGAAGGGATGGTCGCCAGGGAAATCCGCGCCTTCGACAAGGACCTGCCGCTTTACCACGTGCAGCCGATGCAGCGGCGCGTCGAGGAGTCGATGGCGCGGCAGCAATTCGCGATGACGCTGCTGACGGGATTCGCGGCGCTGGCACTCGCGCTCGCCCTCGTCGGCATCTACGGCGTCATGGCGTATCTCGTGACGCAGGGCACGCGCGAAATCGGCATCCGCGTGGCGCTCGGCGCAACGCCGGGCGGCATTCTCGGGCTCGTGCTCGCGCACGGCGCGGTCGTGGCGGCCGCGGGGCTTGCGGTCGGACTGGCCGGCGCCTTCGCGCTTGCGCGGATCATGGAAAGTCTGCTCTTCGGCGTCACCGCGCGCGATCCCGTGACATTCGCGCTGGTCGGCGCCGCGCTCGCAGTCGCCGCGCTCATCGCCGTGGCGCTGCCCGCCACCCGCGCGGCGCGCATCGATCCGATCCGAGCGCTCGCGGAATAAGAGATCGGGAGTCGTTTTCTGCCCGTGAGTCCCGAAGGGCGAACGAAAACGACTCCCGATCTCTTAAGGGCGAATGATCGTGACTGAGAACGTAATGGTCGACGTCAGCGCGCCGACGTCGTAGACGCGCACGCAATAGGTGCCGGCGTCGACCGGCAGCGTGAACGATGTGCCGGCCGTGGCGGCTTCGGACGAGCGTGTGAAGACACAGCCCGAGCCGAGCACGTCGGGCACGCCGAGGCCGAAACCGACCTTCGTGGTCGCGGTGCCCGCGCTGACGAGCGTCACCGTCGCCGTGCCGGCTTTCACCGCCGTAAACGAGCGCGAGGCGGACCCGCCCACGAACAACTGCGTCGAAAACGACTCGGTCACCGGCGACGTCGTCGGCGTGGTCGGCGACGTCGTGTCGTCGGTGGTGCTCGGTCCGTTGTCGCACGCGGCGACCGGCAGGAGCAGCGCGGCGATCACGCCGCCGGAAACGAGAAGGCGTCGAAGGCGGCTCATGAATGCTTGATCTTGATGGCGAAGTTGAGCGGCTCGGTGAGCGCGCCCGTGTCGGAGATGATCACGCAGTACACGCCGGGCGATGCGACCTGCAGCACCTGCGCCTGCAGCCCGGACGCCGTCGTGAGCGCCGTGGTCGTGGAGCACGTTTCGCCCGCCGGAATGCCGAAGCCTAAGCGCACGCTTGTCGTCACCGCCGTGCCGGATGATTTCGTCAAGCTCGCGAGGGTGACGCTCACCGGATCGGGATTGCCGACGATGAACGAGTAGAAGACGGCGCCCTGCTGATTGAGCGTGCCCTGGAACGTCTCAGTGACGGGCGACACGATCGAGTAATCAGGCTGCGTCGTCTCGCTCTGGCACCCGGCGCCGGCGGCAACGCACACGAAGAGACCAAACACAGCTAGCCGTTTCATTGCTTCGGATGATTGATGGTAACCGAGAACGCCGTGGTCTTCGAGAGCTGGCTGTTGTCCCAGATACGGATGCAATAGACGCCGGAGGTCTGCTGGCCGCTCAGGAGCACGGAGTCCGAAGCGCCGGCGACGACCGAGCCGCTCACGGCGCAGTCGATGCCACGGGGCGAACCGAGGCCGAGCGTGACCTGTTCGGTCGTGGCCGCCCCGTTCTGGGTGAGCTGCTTCATCTGCACCGACACGGTGCCGGCGAGCGGGACGGTGAAGGAATAGAACTTCGAGGCCCCCACAGTGAGCGTGCTCGACCAGACTTCCGATGTCGATGCCGGCTCAACCGTGGGAGAGGTAGTGGTGTTCGACCCGCAGGCGGACGTGGCCAACACGCCGCCCAACAGGCCCAAAAGGCACGAACGAAACATGCCTATAACGTTACAACGGACGCGCTTACGCTCTGACCAGTTCGACATCCAGGTTGATTTTGACGACGTCGCCGACCGCAAAGCCGCCTGTTTCGAGCACGGCATTCCACAAAAGGCCAAATTCTTTGCGGCTGATGGACGTTTCGGCTGTGAAACCGGCGTGTTCGTTGCCCCAGGGGTCCTTCGAGGAGCCGTGCGACTCGACGTTCAGGACGACCTCGCGGGTGATCCCCTTGATGGTCAGGTCTCCCACC
>SCUN01000296.1 GCA_004297655.1 Acidobacteriota bacterium
CGCGCGATGCCGGTAATCGCAATCTCGCTCGGCATCGGTCGCTTCTCACCGTCGCCGAGCGCGGCTTCGACATTCCGGATTGCGGCAACGAGCGCGTTCAGCTCCGGCGGTTCGAGGCTGGCGGCGTGGTCGGGCCCGGGCAGCGTCCGGTCGAGCGTGAAGTGCTTCTCGATGATCGTGGCGCCTAGCGCCACCGCGGCGATGGCGGCCTCGATGCCCGGCGTATGGTCCGAAAAACCGACCGGCACCCCGAAGCGGCGGCTGAGCGCTGGGATCGCGCGGAGATTCGCATCCGCGAATGGGGCCGGATATTGCGTCGTGCATTGCATCAACGTGATCCGGCTGCGCGGAGTTCCGGCGGCTTCAAGCGCACGGATGGCCCCATCGATGTCGGCCAGCGACGCCATGCCGGTTGACAGAATCACGGAGCCGCCGAGCGCCCCGACGTGCCGGAGGTACGGCAGATTCGTGATCTCGCCGGACGGCACTTTGAACGTCGTGATGCCGAGGCTCACGAGCAGATCCACGCTCGAGATATCGAAGCCGGTCGAGAGAAACTCGATCGCCCGCTCCCGACAGCGAGCCATGATCGCCTCGTGCATCGGCCGCGTCAGCTCGAGCCGGCGCAGCATGTCGAACTGCGACTCGGTCGCCGCCGACGTGCGCTTCTGGTACTCGGCCTTGTCTGCGCCGCGCGTGGCGAGCCGATCGGCGACAAACGTCTGGAACTTCACGATGTCGGCGCCGGCGTCCGCCGCCGCATCGACGAGCGCGAGCGCCATGGCGATGTCACCGTTATGGTTGACGCCGGCCTCGGCGATGATCACGGTCACGGGCCTTCCTCCCAATCGACGAACGTCTTGTGCAACAGCCGCGGACCGAGTTCCACACTGACGAGGCGGTCTGCGATGCGCCGCGCTGCCTGTCCGTCGCCGTAGGGATTCACGAGGCCCTTCAGCTTCGACCGGAACGCCGGATCGAGCGCGCGATCGATTCCCGCGCGAATCTCCGCGCGAGTGCCACCGACGTCGATGACGTTCGCCGCCCGCGTCCGGCCCTTCTGGCGAATGCCGATGTTCACCACCGGCAGTTCGAATGACGGCGCTTCGACCAGGCCGCTGGATGAGTTGCCGACCATCGCCGCGGCTTCGGCCATCAGCGAGAAGTAGCCCGCGGTGCCCAGACTGCGCACCATGGCCGTTCCCGGCGTGGCATCAATGAATCGCCGGAGCGCGTCGGCGATCTGGCGTCCGCCAGCGTCCACGTTCGGCAGGGTGAAGACGATGGGCATCTCCACGCCGGTCAGCGCCGCGGTCAGCTCCCCGACCTGCGCCTCAATCGATTCCGCCTCCAGCGTCGCCGGATGAAACGTCACGAGTAGCGGCGGCCGGTCCCACGCGAGACCACAACGGCGCTGCAGCTCGGCGCGGTCGAGTCGCGGCACGGTGGCCAGGTTGTCGAGCGACGGCGCGCCGCACGCGGTCACGCGCCAGGGCTCTTCGCCCATCTGCCGGATCCGACGTGCGTGCGACTCTGTCGTCGGAAAGTGGAGGTGGGACATCTTGGTAATGGAGTGCCGGAGGGCATCGTCGATCGCGCCCTCCGTGATCTCGCCGCCGTGAATGTGAGCCATCGGGATGCCGAACGGCACCGCCGCCGAGGCCGCCGCGTGCATTTCCGCGCGATCGCCCAGCACGATCAGTAAATCCAACTGATGCCGCGCGTAGGCGTGGGCGAAGCTCTCGGTGCCCCGCCCCATCCATGACGCAATCCCTTCGGCATCGTCGGATCCGAGCGGCATCTCGACGCGCTCGGCGATCGGCACGCCGTCGGCTTCGATTTCCTTGATCGTGTCGCCGACCTCGCGAATCAGATGCGCGCCGCCGGCGAACACGATGAGGTCGAGTTCCGGCCGGCGCCGGATTTCGGCAATCACCGGGCGGTAGATCCCGTAGTCGGCGCGGCTCGTCGTCACGAGGCCGACGCATCGCGGTTTCACCACGCGGTCCACCCGCCATCGACGACGAGATTGTGTCCGGTGACGTATGCGGACAGGTCGCTCGCAAGGTAGGCGACGGCGCCCTTCATGTCTTCTTCCGAAGCCATTCGGCCGAGCGGCGTCCGAAAGACGTACCGCTCGTGGAACGCCTCCGGCTGATTCCGCCAGACGCCTCCGGGCGTGACGGCGTTCACGCGGATCTTCGGCGCAAAGACGGTCGCCAGATATCGGCCAAGCTGAAGCACGCCGCCTTTCGACGCGCCGTACCCCGCGGGATTCCCCATCTTGGTGCCGTCGTAGAGCCGCATGTCGGGACCGACCAGGCCGTAGGTCGATCCCACCAGGATGATCGATCCGTGGCCGGACGATTCGAGCGCCTGTCGGGCTTCCTGGGCGATAACAAACGGCGACGTCAGGTTCACGCGCAGCGCCGCATCCCAGGCGGCAACGGTCTGCTGGTCAAACGGCACCGCCCATCCCGGGATGGGCGTGGTGCCGACGAATGCGGCGGTGTGCACGACGATGTCGAGCCGGCCGAGGGACTTGACGGTGGCCCGGACCATTTCGCGCGTCGAGGCCTCGTCTGAAAGATCGCAGCCGATGCCGTGCGCGCGGCCGGGCCCTGTCGCGGTCAGTTCCGCCGCCGTGGACGCGCATTTGGCGGCGTCAAGATCGGCAATCACCACACTCGCGCCGAGCTCGATCAGTCCCTCCGCAGCGGCACGACCGATGTGCCCCGCGCCTCCGACCACAACCGCGCCCCGGCCGGACAAATCCCAGAGTTGTTTCAGCGTCTTCATAAGGAATACTCGATGGCCTCTTCGCGCCGCGTGCGCGATGACAGACGGATGGCGTCCGACAGCGCGAGCGAACGGAAACCGTCTTCGGCAGTCGCGATCCGTGGATCGTGGCCGACCGCGGACCCGGCGGTCGCGGCAAGAAACGCCTGAAGCTCCGCGGCAAACATGGCGTTGCGTTCCTGCGGACGCGATTCCTCGACCGGCGCCTGGCCCGGAGCGAGCCACGTCACGGTGTTTCGAATCGCATCCCACACGAGCGAGCCCTGATCGCCGTCAGCGGTCACCCGACGGCGGGTCTGCCGCGTCAGGTAGTCGATGCGAAGCGAGACCTCGCAGCCGCCGGCGCCTTCCCAAGCGGCGTCAACCGACTCGTCGGCCTGGATGCCGAGCCGGCCCGTGTTGCGCAAGCGGCCCTGGACCTTGTCCGGCCAGCCGAACAGCCACCCGGCGTAGTCCAGCTCGTGACTCAAGTCTCGCAGCACGCCGCCCTCGGCTTCACGGGCCGCGAACGTGTCGCGGTACGGCCGGTTCGGGCGCCAGTCGGGCAGATACGATTGGCACTCCACGCGAACGGCGTGCAACTGCCCGGCGTTGGGCAGAAGTTCGCGAAACCGATTGAGCGAATCAGAAAAACGAAAAACGAAGGCCGTGAACGCACGGCGGCCGGCAGAGGCGGCGGCGTGGCAAATTTCGCGCGCGGCCGATGCATCGACGCTGAGCGGCTTCTCCACCAGCACGTCATACCCGCACCCGATCGCTTCGAGCGTGTCGGCCAGATGGCGTCCGGTGTCTGTGGCTACGACGCAGCGGCTCGCCCCCATCGCGGCCGCCTCGCTGAGATCGCGTGCGGCAAGCGTGCCGGCCGGCGCGCCGCCGGTCGTGCCGGGCGCGCGCACGGAAATCGCGATCGGCTCGAATCCGGCATCGCCCAACACTTGGATGTGGCGCGCGCCGATGCTCCCCGTGCCGAGCACCGCCACGCGAATCTTCTCTGCCATCTACAGCACGCCGCCGTTGATATCCAGCACCGCGCCGTTGATGTAGGACGCATCGTCCGACGCCAAAAACACGATCGCCGACGCGACGTCGCGCGGTTCTCCGAGCCGGCCGGTGGGGTTGGCGGCGGCAATGGCTTCGAGCTGCGCCGGCGTGGCGATCTCCTGAAGCATCTCGGTCTTGGTCTGCGACGGCGCCACGCAGTTCACTGTGATGCCGTCGCGCCCGAACTGCGCCGCCAACTGGCGCGTGATGCCGATGACGCCGTACTTCGACGCGGTGTACGCGATCGAGCCGGTCTTGCTGAACGACCGCCCGGCAATGGACCCGACGTTGATGACGCGGCCGAAACCGTGCTGCTTCATCACCGGGATGGCGTGCTTGCAGCAGAGATAGGTGCCGATCAAATTGGGCCTCAGCACGGCCTCCCAGTCATCGGCGTTGAGCCCCAGCGGCTCGGCCGTGGTGGCCACGGCGGCGCAATTGACCAGGATGTCGATGCGCCCGAAGTCCGTGATCACGCCCTCGAACGCCCGGCGAATGCTCGCTTCGTCGGCCACGTCCACGCGGCGGTTGCGCGCATCGTCCGGGAGATTTCGGGACATGCCGATCGCCGTCACGCCGCGGGCATCGAGCGCCGCGATCGCCGCCTTGCCGATGCCCCGCGATGCGCCGGTGACGATCGCGACGCGCTTCTTATCGGACATAGATGTGCTCCATGTCGCGTGCGCCGCACGCGAGGCGAATGCCTGGCTCGGGGCTGGTGCAGACGATGCTGTGCACGGTGCCGCGCGGCAGATAGACCACGTCGTGCTTGCCGGCTTTCACGACGCTGCCTTCCAGCCGCCATTCGAATTCGCCCTCGAGCACGACCCACCATTCGTCGTGCGTCGTATGGCAGTGTTTCTGCGCGCCCTCGCCTGGCGGCTGGCAGATCAGTCCGGTCTGGTCGTCACCGCTGTAGATCAGCAGATAGAGCCACGGCGCCGCGCCCATCTTGCGCTTGATGTCCTCGATGTTCACGAGCCGCGCGTTCGCGCTTTCGGACTCGAACTTCGTGACGCCGTCTTCTTTCATCAGCTCCTTCAGATTGCTCTGGATGCTGTGCGTCGTGGCCGGGAAGCGGTGGGCGCCGGCGACCACCTGCGACCGGCGGTATCGCAGCGCGCCTTCGATCAGCCGCAGGTCTTCCCAGTTGTCGGCGTCGAGCGCTTCGATGCGATCGAGCGGGTAGAGCCCGTACTTGCCGCAGAACGTCGGGCCCTTCTCATCGGGCAGGTCCCGCTTGAACGACTCGAGAAACGACTGCGTCTTCCAGCCGGTCAGCGCCCAGGTGATCAGCTGCACCGGCTTCAGCGTCTGCGTGGGGATCTTGCGCGCCATCGAGACGTTGAGCGGCTGTCCGTCGAGGAACGCCTCCGTGTACCGCTCTTCCGCTGAAAACAGCGCGTCGTAGCCCTCGCCGGCCAGCGTCTTCATGAACGCCGCCATCGTCTCCGGCTTGAGCAGCGGCGAGGTGGTGTGGACGAGCGCCAGGTAGTCGCAGGGCACGGACATCATGAAATCCGCGAGAAAGTGATCGTGCGTCTGGCAGCGCGCGCCCTGGCAGTCGCGCGACTTGTTCTTCATCTGGCAGGCCGATCCGCCCCGGGCCGGGTCGCGCCGGTAGAACTTTACGCCGAGCATGTCGGCGAAAGTCTTGGCGATGTCGTGCTCGGAGTTGATGTAGACCTCGTCGAAGGCGCCCGAGGCCTTGCAGGCCTTCGCGACGTAGAACGCCAGCGGATAGCCGTCCACGAGAATCGTGTTCTTGTCCGGAATCCGGGTGCTGCCCAGGAGCAGCGGAATCATCGCTACGTTCTTCATCACCGCTCCCTGTGGATCAGCTCGTTGCTGACCTTGAACACCATCTTCCGCAACCGCGCCGGCGCACCCTTCATCAGCGCCGGCATGTGCGCGTCCTGCGGGCGGAACACCGCAAACGTGCCGGGCATCAGGTCGATCACTACCGGCGCGTCGGCCGGATGCTCGTAGAACATCACGTCGCGGCCGGCATCGTACGGATCGCGCACCGTCAACTGTGCCGCCGGCCACACGCGAATGAACTCCCCGCCTTCGATCACGATCTGGACGTCCGTGTAGCGGCGGTGTGACTCGAGCACCGCGGTCTCCGCCGGACCGGTGGTCAGATCGAGCACGCGAACCAGCAGGTCCTCCCCGCGAATCTGCTGCTCGCCCACCGGCGTCGCCGGCGTCACGGTCGCGGCAAACGCCAGGACGTCGCGCCACCAGGCGCCGGAGAAATACGGCGCCGCCTCGGACAGCGCGTCGAAAATCATCGGCCCACCTCGTAGATGCGATCGACCAACCGCATGAGCTTGAGCGCGTCGGCCGACGTGCCGTACTCGATCGGCGTGCGCTCGCCGATCGCCTTCAGAAAGTGCTCCACCTCATACCGCCACGAGTTGTTGATGTTGAACACGAACTTTTCCTCGTCGCTCCATCGCGCGGCCGGCGCCACCGACCGGTTCTTCGCCACCGTCATGGCCTCTTCGCCGTACGAGCCGGACGTCGTGAGGAGGCCGTTGATGACGATGTAGCCGTGTTCGAGGAACATCTCGAGCGAAAACAGGTGCCGCCACTGCGTCATCGTCGAGTGGAGCGAGGCGACGACGCCGGCTTCGTTGCGCAGGATGGCGAAGACGTTGTCTTCGACCTCGAGTTTCCAGTAGAGCGTGGACACGAAAGCCTGCACGTCCTTGAAATCGCCGGCCATCATCAGGAAGAGATCCAGCATGTGGATGCCCTGGTCGATGAGGATGCCGCCGCCGGCCAGTTCCTTCTTCGAACGCCAGTTGTCGTAGAACCGCTCGTCGACGCTCTTGCCGTAGCGGCCGCGCATCCACAGCAGCCGGCCGTGCACGCCCGAGTCGACCAGTTCCTTGGCCTTCATGATGCTGTCGTGATGGCGGTGGTTGAAGCCGTACATCAGTTTCCCGCCCGAGGTCTGCTCGGCGGCGATCACCGCCTCGACGCCCTTCGCGCTGAACGCCGGCGGCTTCTCGCAGAAGACGTGCTTGCCCGCGCGAAGCGCCGCAATCGTGAGCGGCTCGTTGAGATAGTTGGGTGTGCAGATGAACACCGCGTCGATCGACGGATCCGCGATGATCGCGTCCGCGTCCCGCGTCTCGATGCCGTCGACATCCGGCGCGACAAACGGATCGGCGGCCGCGACGACAACGCCGAGCCCCGACTCGCTGATTTCCTTGAGACGGATGCGCCCCATGGCGCCAAAGCCGATGATGCCGATTCGTATCACGAAGCCCTCGTTGCGACGCGCGCGAGAAACTCGCGGCAGATGTCCTTGAAACGTTCGTCGTTCGGATAGCGATCCAGAAACACGTCGCCCGGCCGTCGCAACAGCACGAGCGCGACATCGCCCGCCCGGTTCTTCTTGTCGCGCGAAAGCGCCGAGAAGAAAGCCGCTTCGGGAATCACGACCGGGCCAGACGGCCCGTAGTTGGCGAACGTCAGCGCGTGCAGGGTGTCGAAGGTGGCCCGGTCAATGAGGCCGAACTTCCACGACACGAAGTTGGCGAAGTCCATCCCGATGGTGACGCCGATGCCGTGCGGCACCGCGTACGCGGTCGCGCTTTCGATCGCGTGGCCGAAGGTATGGCCGTAGTTCAGCACGAGGCGCGGCCCCTGATCGAACTCGTCGGCCTCGATGCGCAGCCGTTTGATTTCGAGCGAACGCCGGACGTACTGCTCGAGCAATGCCGGATCCGCCTGGAGCCTGGGATAGTCGCGCGAGAGCGCGTTCACGTCATCCCACCCGCTGATCACGTGCACCTTGATGACTTCGCCGAGGCCCGATCTCACGTCCCCCTCGGCCAACGTCTTCAGAACGCCCGTCGATACGTGGATGTCCGTCGGCGGCGTAAACGTGCCCAGTTGGTTCTTGAATTTCCCGACATTGATCGACGACTTCGATCCGATGCAACTGTCGGCCTGCGCCAACAACGTCGTCGGATAGAACCGCCACGGCAGACCGCGCAGGAGCGTCGCGGCCAAGAAGCACACGATGTCCTGAATGATGCCGCCGCCGATCGCCACCAGCGTCCAGTCGCGCTTCAGCCCGCTGTTGATGAGGTGCAGCGCGTACTCCGGCATTCGTTCAAGCGACTTGTGGGCTTCCGTCGCCTCGATCAGCAGCGTCGTTGGCGTTGCCAAAACGGTGGCGAGCGGTTTCGCGTAGAGCTCGGCGACGCGGCGGTCGACGATGACCGCGGTGTTGGGCTGAACGGCGTCCAGCCCCGCGAACGGCGTCCCGAACGCCACGCGGTACGGTCCGCGGTGAGACTGGATGATCAACTCAGACACAGGTGAAGCCGCCGTCAAGTACGACCGTCTGCCCTGTCATGAAGCTGTTGTCTTCGCCGCACAGAAACGCGATGAATCGCGCAATCTCTTCCGGCGTCGCCAACCGCCCCATCGGCACTTGCCGAACCATCTCGGCGATGCCGGCGTCGCCGAGCACCCGCCGCGTCATGTCGGTGTCGACGAATCCCGGCGCGACGCAGTTGACGAGCACGTTGTCGGCGGCCACTTCGAGCGCCAGGGCCCGCGTCATGCCGAACAATCCGAACTTCGACGCCGAGTACGCCGATCGGCCGGCCTTGCTCACGAGGCCGAAGATGGACGTGATATTCACGATGCGCCCGTATCGAGCGGCACGCATGCCGGGGACGAGCGCGCGGCACAGCACGTAGGGCGCGATCAGGTTCACGTTGAGCACGTTCTCGAGATCGCTCAGGGCGTACTGCTCGAGAGGGCCGACTTTGTTCATGCCCGCGTTGTTGACGAGGACAGCAAACCGCTCGGCCGCCATCTCGGCGGCGAACGCCTCGGCGTTGGCCGGCTTCGCGAGATCCACGCCGACGTACCGGCAGCCGGCGGGGCCCGATCCCGTTTTCGCGGTGCCGGTCGTCACGACATCGAAGCCGGCGTCGCGCAGCACGATCGCTGTGGCTTCGCCGATGCCGCGGGTACCGCCCGTCACGAGGGCACGGCGAGGCGCGGCGCTCACGACCGACCTCGCAGCGGCGCTTGTGACAGCGGCCGGCTCGCCGGGTTTTCCATATGGCCGACGAGCATGTCGCACACGACCAGCAGCCAAATCTGGTGCACGGACTCGACGATGTTGTACGCGCGACTGTCGACCCAGAGCGCGATGTCGCCGAGCGCTCGCAGCGGGTTGGCGGCGTCGAATCCGCTGAGCGTCGCGACCCTCATGCCGCGCCGGCGCGCGTATTCGGCCGCGCGGAGGACATTCGGTGACTTGCCGCTGGAACTGATGAGGATCACGAGATCGCGCTCGTCGGCGTACGCCACGAGCGCCTGCTCGATCCACTGGTCGTAGCCGTAGTCGTTCGCGAAGCAGGTGATGAGATCCACGTCGTGAAACGTCACGGCGCGGACGCCTGCGGCTTTGGTGAAGTCGACGGCCACGTGGCTGGCGATGGCGGAACTCGCGCCGTTGCCGGCGAGGATCACTTTGCCGTCTCGCGCCCGCGTCGCCTCGACTTCGTGCTTCAGCCGCACGAGATCGGCGGCGACGTCAACGCTCAGCGCCTGGCGATACCGCGAGAGGAACTCGGCGACCTGGGTTGACTCGTTTGTCGGATCAGTCACGTACACCTCCTTCGGCCACACGTCCCAGCCGGCCAGCCTGTCGAACGAATCCGACGATGACGTCGCGCACCATGCCGAGATTCGCCGGCGTCACGATCCCGAGCCAGTGGCCGAGCCACAGGTAGCCGCCGGCGATCGCGACCTTCGCGGCCAGCAGCAAGAGGTACGGCGTGCCCAGCGATCGCAGCGCCAGCGTCAGGAGCCCGCTCAGGGCGAATGTCGCGAAGATCGCCGTCATCCGCCGCCCTTCCCAGTCGATGCGGTAGCAGTGCTGGCCGACCAGATACGTGGCCGTGCTGTTCAGCGCGCCCGCGGCCAGCGTGCCCCACGCCGCGCCGATCGGCCCGAACCAGGCGATGCCGACGGCGACAAACGCGCCGTTGACGATGGTCGCGCCGAAGGTCAGGATCGGCACCCAGTAGGTCTTTCGCGCATAGAAGATCTGCGGCATCTTCCCGAAGAAGAGCGAGCCGTAGTGGAGCGAGAGCACGGTCGCGACGCCGATCGCCACATAGAAGCCGCCCGGCGCCAAGACCCGGATCGCTTCCTCCGAGAAGACCGCGATCGCGAAGGCGCACAGCGTCGAGACGTACGCGAACGGCGTCAGGTAGCGGCCGATGTCGCGCGGCGCGGTGTCACCGCCGTGAAACATCATCTGGTACACCTTCGGGCGGTAGACGAAGTTGATGGCGTCCTGATACACGAACGCGATGTTCGCCACGCGCTGACCGATGGCGTAGACACCGGCGGCCCCGAGCGACGCGAGATGGCCGATCAGGTACTTGTCGATGTTGCTCGACAGCGACGCCACGAGCACGCGGGGAAGAATCGGCAATCCGAGCTTGAGCGAGTCCGCGAGCGGCGCCCACGCGAACGCCCAGGGCAGCCGGCGTGAGAACCGCGCGAAGAGAACGAGCAGCACGCCGCCGCTGGCCGCCAACTGGCCGAGCACGACGCCCTGGATGCCGAGATGGAAGCCGGCGACGAGCACGACCTGAAACACGCCGGTGAGCACTTTGTCGGCAATCGAGTAGATCGCAAAACCACCCGCGTCTTCGTCGCTGCGCAGGTAGGTCATGAAGAAGTCCTTCAGGCTCGTCGCCGCGCCGCCCGCGAACGCCACGAGCAACACGCCCTGATGATGGTTGGTGCCGATCAGCCAGTTCGCGACGGGCGCGCGCCACCACCACGTCACCATGCCGGTCACGAGCCAGCCGGCGGCCGCGCATGCCACCACCGAGTACAGGAGCGCCGCGCGCGCGCGCGGCTCCGAGTACTGAAAGAAGTTCCGCTCGTAGACGCTCGACAGCCCGAGCGTCGCGCACCCGCCAATCGTCAGCGCGTACGCCGACGCCAACGCCCACGCGCCGAAGTCCTCGGCGGGGATGAGTCGCGTGAGCACGGGCAGCGTGACGATCTGCACGAGATTGGCGACGACCACCGGCACGAGGAACCGGAACGAGTTCGACACCGCGGCCGCCGGGTTCTGCGCGGGCGTCACAGCCATGCGATCCTCTCGGCCGGCACGCCCAGTTCCTCGAGTTGGGCGGCGATCGCCGGCTGGTTGTCGAAGGACGTCACGATGAGTTTGTCGAACGGCACGGCGCCCAGTCCGTGGGCGCCGAGTTCACTGCAGGGCTGGATCGGCAATCCAAAGAACCGCCCGACGCGATCGCCCGCCACGCCGACCAGTTGGAGGTCGGTTTCCTGCAGGCAGACGTACGCGATCTCGGCGACTTCGCCCGAGCCCCAGAACACGATCCGTTTTTCGGTCGCGCCTTCCGGCCAACTCGCCGAGAGCGCCGCGAGGCTCGCGCCCACGCGCTCGCGCGCGTTCGCGTAGAACTTGACGGAATCCTGGAGAAAGAGCCGCGACATCCGCGCCTTCTCCGCCAGACCGGAGGGCGTGAGGAAGTAGCGGACGCGGTTCGGGCGGATGCGCACGACCCGCACCCACCCGCGCCGGACAAACCGGCGCATGAGCAGATTCGTGAGGCCGAGCGCAATGCCGGCGCCCGACGCGAGGGTGCGCTGGGAATGGCGCTCCCCGGCTTCGATTTCCGTCAGGATCTGGTGGGCGTATCGCTCGTGAGATTCCACGTTCGGCGGGACACTTCGTGCCTGTGAGTCACATCTAAACTATTGACCCGCAAGCATTTATTAGATTATCGTTCACGTCATGAACGAGATGCGTTCATCGAATGAACGCTCGTACGTTCACGGCGTGAACGATGAATTGTCCTCCCGCCCGTACGCCGTGTCAAGGAAGATCGGCCTAAACCCTTGTGTTATGGTCACTTGGCGCTGATGAAGACCACCCCGACCGCCATCCCGGACGTCGTCGTGATCGAGCCGCGGGTCTTCCCCGACGACCGCGGCTTCTTCTTCGAGAGCTTCAACGAGCGCCGGATCGACGAGGCGCTCGGCATCACCGCTCGCTTCGTGCAGGACAATCACTCGGCGTCCACGCGGAACGTCGTCCGCGGGCTCCACTATCAGATCCGGCAGGTGCAGGGAAAACTCGTCCGCGCCATCGTCGGCGAGATCTTCGACGTCGCGGTCGACCTGCGGCGTTGCTCGCCGACGTTCGGCAAATGGGTCGGCGTGGTGCTGAGCGCCGAAAACAAGAAACAGCTCTGGATCCCCGTCGGATTTGCCCACGGCTTTGCCGTCGTCTCCGACAAGGCCGAAGTGCTGTACAAGACGACGGACTATTACGCGCCGGAACATGACCGGACGCTGATCTGGAATGACCCGACGATCGGGATTGAGTGGCCGCTCTCCGGCGAGCCGAGCCTGTCGCCGAAAGACTCGAAGGGCCTGCGATTCGAACAAGCCGAGTTGTTCGATTAAGGTGAAATAATCGTCGGGATGGCCGTTCCGCTCCTCGACCTGAAAGCCCAATACGCGCCGATCCGCTCGGAGATTCTCGCGGCGATCACCCGCGTCTGCGATAGCCAGTACTTCGTGATGGGCCCCGAGGTTGACGGGCTCGAGCGCGAGCTCGCCGCCATGCTCGAAGTCGATCACGCCATTTCGGTTTCATCGGGCACCGATGCCCTGCTGCTCTCGCTGATGGCGCTCGGCATCGGCCGCGGGGATGAAGTGATCACCCCCACGTTCTCGTTCTTCGCCACCGCCGGCTGCGTGTCGCGCCTCGGCGCCACGCCGGTGCTCGTGGACATCGACCCGGTCACGTTCAATCTGGGCCCGCAGGCGGTCGCCGCGGCAATCACGCCGAAGACGAAGGCCATCATTCCGGTGCATCTCTACGGCCTCGTCGCCGACATGGACGCGATCGGCGCGATCGCCGCGAAAGCCGGCGTGCCGGTGATCGAAGACGCCGCGCAGGCCATCGGCGCTCGACGCCACAACAAGCAGGCCGGGTCGTTCGGGCTCGCGGGCTGCCTGTCGTTCTTTCCGTCAAAGAACCTCGGCGCCTTCGGGGACGGCGGTCTCGTCACGACCAACGACGCCGCGCTCGCGAAAGAAATGCGCCTGTTGCGCAATCACGGGGCGGAGCCGAAGTATTTCCATTCGCGCATCGGCGGTAACTTCCGGCTCGACGCGTTGCAGGCCGCGGTTCTACGCGTGAAGGCGCCGCACCTCGCGGGCTGGACCGCCGCGCGCCGCCGAAATGCCGACCGTTATCGGGCGTTGTTTGCCGAGGCGGGACTGACCGGCACCGTCACGCTCCCCATCGAACCGGCCGACAGCTTCCACATCTACAACCAGTTCGTCATCCGCGGGCCGAAACGCGACGCGTTGCGCGCCCATCTCACATCGAAGCAGATCGGCACCGAGATCTACTACCCGGTGCCGTT
>SCUN01000297.1 GCA_004297655.1 Acidobacteriota bacterium
GCCTCGACGGCCTCAAGGGCCACCGCGCCGTCGGCGGCATCCGCGCGTCGATCTACAACGCGTTCCCGGAAACGGGCGTTTCCGCCCTCGTGGCGTTCATGCAGGAATTCGAACGGCGTAACGGTTAACGTCAAGTCACAAACGACAGGTCACAGGGCACAATGGCGCCAACCATGGTTGCGCTGATCCTCTCTCTTGCTCTGTCCGGCGCCGCGGGGCTGTCCGGAACCGTCGTCGACGCCACCGGCGGCGTCATTCCCGGCGCCGCGGTCGTCGTGCTCGACGCGGCGCATCGCCCGACATCACAGAAGACCGTCACCAACGCGCGCGGGGAGTTCGTGCTCGATGCGGCGGCGCCGCCCGTCGAGATCGAAGTGACGCTCGCCGGGTTCTCGGTCAGGCGCGTGATGGTGAACGCATCACCCGCGACGATCGTGCTGGAGGTTGCGCCCGAGGCGATGCAGGTGATCGACGTCTCCGCTCGTCAGCCCGAACGATGGCGCGACGGGACGACCGGCGCTACGACGCTCACGAGAACCGACCTCGACCGCGTGCCCGCGATGACGCCCGACGAATCGCTCAAAGTCATCTCGGGGTTCTCGCTCTTCCGGCGCTCCTCGTCGCGTGCGTCCAATCCCACGACGCACGGCGTGACGATGCGCGGGCTGTCGGCATCCGGCGCGAGCCGGGCGCTGGTCGTCTTCAACGGCGTGCCGCTCAACGACGGATTCGGCGGCTGGATCACCTGGGAGCGGCTGCCGTCGGCGGCCATCGACCAGGTCACCGTGCAACGCGGCCCGATGAGCGATGTCTTTGGCAGCGATGCGCTGGGCGGCGCCATCACGTTGATGTCGCCGGCGGTGCGTCGGCCCTCCGGCACGGCGTTGCTCGAGGCGGCGTCGCTCGACACGCGCTCGGTCGCGGCGAGCGGCGGCGGCGCCTCGGGGCGCGCGGCGATCTTCGGCGCCGCCAGTTGGTTCGACACGGCCGGTTTCATCCCGCTCGAAGCCGCGACGCGCGGTCCGGCCGACGTGGCGACCGACACGACATGGACGAACGTCTACGGCCGCGCGACGTTCGGCGCCGCGCGGCGCCTCACGCTCGGCGGTTGGGGCGGCCGGGACGATCGCGGCAACGGCACCGTCGTGCAGCGGAACGCGAGCCACGGCGGAACCGGAACGGCCGCATTCGAGACGACCACCGGGCAGACGCAACTGGCCGCGCGGTTGTCGTCCAGCGTGAACCGCTACGAGCAGACGTTCTCGGCCCTCCTGACCGTCGCCGGCGTCAGCCGCGCGTCCGAGCGGCTGACGTCCACGCAGCACATCGACACCGACGTGACGCGCGGCATCGTCGAAGTGCGCCGCTCGGTGCCGAAGGGCGTCGCCGCGATTCGCGCGTCGTTCACGCAGACCAACTCGGACTTCGAGGATATCCAGACCGCGTCAACGGTCGCCAAGACGCTGGTCGATGACAACCAGTCGTTGTCGGCGCAGTTCGCGATTGCGCCGGTCTCGGCCGTGACGTTGTCGGCGGGCGGCCGAGTGGAATGGCGCAAGGCCGGCAATGCGACGTCGCCGGTCGCTCTCGATCCGGCATCGGTCGGCCGCATCGCGGCGGCGTGGCGCATCTCGAATGTCGTCACGGCGCGCGCGGCCGCCGGCAGCAGCCACCGCTGGCCGACGCTGAATGAACTCGTCCGCAACTTCTCGGCCGGCACGGTCACGACCGTCGCCAACACCGACCTAGCCCCCGAGCGCGCGCGCTCGATCGAGGCCGGCCTCGATGCGGCGAAAGGGCATTTCCAGGTTTCCGTCACGGGATTCCGTTCGATCGTCCGCGACGCCATCGCGAACGTGACGACCAGCGTCGTCGGTTCCGCGATCACGCGCCAGCGTCAGAACGCCGGCGAGGCGCATTCGGCGGGCGTCGAACTCGACGCCTCCGCTGACTCGAAGTGGATCCGCGTTCGCGGGTCGGCCACTGTGTTGAACGCGCGTTTCAGGAATTCACGCGAGGCCGCGCTCGAAGGCAACTGGCTGCCGCAGGTGCCGCGACTGTCCCTGGCTGGCACGGCCGACGTCTTTCTTCCGAGGGGCCACGTGGCCTCGCTCGTCGTGCACCGCGTCTCGACGCAGTTCGACGACGACCGGAACACCGCGGCGTTCAAGTTGGCGGACGCGACCCAAATCGACGCGCGCGTTGGAGGAACCGTTCGAATGGCCGGCTGGTACGTGGCGATCGAGAACCTCTCGGATGCGCGGCTCGAGACCGGTCGATCCGGCAGCACGACGTTGCCGCTCGTCACGCTCGCGCAAGGACGCGCCGTGCGCGTGGGCGTGAGCCTCAGGCTCCCGCGCTAGAACCTGACGCTGAGCGCCGCCGACGCGACGACCGCCGTCCAGGACACTTCAACGCCAAGGCGCGTGAGTTCGACACGCGAGTAAACCGAGACCATCGGGATCACGGCTGCGTCTTTGGCGAACGACAGGAACCGCTCGTCGTAGCCGGAAATCGCGCCGAGCCGGATCCCCAGCGAGCCGGCGAGCCATCGGCCGCGCCCGGCCAGCAGAGACTTCTGCCAGCCGGCGGCGTACGCGCGGTTGCCGAATGAATTGACGAATGTCGCGGCAAATACCGGACCGTGGGCCACGCCCAGCGTGACGTTGTTGCTGTCCACGTGCAGGCGATTGGCGTTGAGGTGCGTCGTCCACATGCCGACATAGACGTGCGTCTCGCGAGGATGCGGACGTCCCGGTTGGGCAGACGTATCGGGCGAGGCGTAGGCGACCGGCGGCGAGAATCCGCCGACGAGTACCGCGCTCAGGATGCCTCTGGTCAGCAGGCTCATGAGCGGTATATCGGCCGCGGGCGCGATTCTCAGGCGGCCGGCGTGGAGCCGCCGCTGCCGCCGCGGCCTCGACGGCGACGGCCGCGGCGACGGCGCTTTCGGGGGCCGTCGGTTGTCGTCGGGTGCGGCGCGTGCTCCGCGTGCGGCTGGTGCGGCGGGTGCTGTTCGTGCGGCGGGTGCTTCGCGTGCGGGTGGTGCCCGTGGCCGCCGCGGCGCCGCGGTTCGGGCTTCGGCTGCGGCGTCCGCGCCTTCACTTCCTTCCAGTGCGCGACGGCTTCCGGCGCGTCACCGAAAATCTCGAGCCACGTGACCGCGTCATGAAATGACGGGCGGCCGGGCAGGCCGCGCAGCAGGCGCGGCGGCAGGTTCGGGTCGGTCAGCTTCGGCACGGTCGTGAGCACGTGACGCAGCCGTTCCACATCTTTTCGCGGCAGCGTCAACATGCCGAGTCCGAGCTGATCCTCGTCCGGGCGAACCAGGCCGAGCGGCACCAACAACGAGCCGATCAGCACCGGGTTCACCAGATCCGCGGGAATCGATTCATGCAGCCGGCGGTACATGTCGAGCCGCGTCAGCGCATGCCACAGACCCTGCGGCGGCTGCTTCAGCTCGGGCGTCATGAGCTGGAGCAGCCCGACGCGATGCAGCTCGCGGAAGGTCGCTTCCGCGTATCCCGATCGCAGGATCTTGAAGTACTCCTCGAGCAGGCGCGCCGGCGACGCTTTCAGAATCAGCTCGCCGTGCGACGCGATCGTGCTCTCCACCGCGTCGTCCATCGAAAACCCCAGGCGCGCGGCGAACACCGCGGCGCGCAGCATGCGCACCGGGTCCTCCGTGAAGCGGATCGCCGGATCGCCGATCGAGACGATGCGTTTGTGATGGAGGTCGTCGAGACCGCCCGTGTAGTCGATGACCGACTGCGTCGCGATGTCGTAGAAGAGCGCGTTCACCGTGAAGTCGCGGCGGAACGCGTCCTCCTCGGGTGTGCCGTAGACGTTGTCGCGGCGGACGATGCCGTGCTCGTCGTGGTGAGCGCGGCGGGCCTTGGCCTCGTCCGAGTGCACGAGCACGGGCTCGTTCGAGGCTTCAGGCGCTTCGGGCGTCGCCGCCGCGTCGGCGGCGGCCTCGGCGGCCGGCACGTGTTTGCGGAACGTGGCGACCTCGATCGTCTTCGCGCCGAACTTGATGTGCGCCAGCCGGAACCGGCGGCCGATGATCCAGCAGTTCCGGAACAGCTTCTTGATCTCGTACGGATGCGCGTCCGTCCCGATATCGAAGTCCTTGGGCCGGCGGCTCAGCAGCAGATCGCGCACACTGCCGCCGACGAGGTAGGCGGTGTACTCGTTCTCGTGCAGCCGGTTGAGCACGCGGAGCGCGTCGGCGTCGATATCGCGCCGCGAGACGATGTGGTCGGCGCGTGGGATGACCTTCACGAACGTTGATTATGGCTCACGGCTTGGCCGCGTTCCAATTCGGGCCCGTGCCGATGTCCACGGTCAGCGGGACGCTCAGCGTGAACGCCGCCTCCATATGCGTCCGGACGAGCGCGGCGATGGCGCCGGCTTCGGCTTCCGGCGCTTCGAAGAGCAATTCGTCGTGCACCGTCAGGATCATGCGGCTGGCGCCGCCGTGGGCACGAAGCGCCGCCTGGACGTCGATCATGGCCTTCTTGAGGATGTCGGCGGCGGTGCCCTGGATCGGCATATTCACCGTCTCGCGCTCCGCCGCCGCGCGAATCATGCCGTTGGCGCTCTTGAGCTCCGGCACCAGCCGCCGCCGCCCCGTGATCGTGCGGACGACGCCCGATTCGCGCGCCTCGGCGAGCGTGCGATCGATGTAGGACCGCACGGACGGGTAGCCCGAGAAATACGCGTGGATGAAATCCTGCGCGATCGTCTGCGACACGCCGATGTCCTTGGCGAGCGTGAACGCCGTCTTGCCGTAGAGCAGCGCGTAGTTGATGATCTTCGCCCGGCGGCGCAGTTCCTTCGGATCGAGTCCGCTTTTCGCGCCGCCGAAGACGCGCTCGGCCGTGCGGTCGTGGATGTCCACGCCCTGCTGAAACGCCTCGGTGAGCGCCGCGTCGCCGGAGAGATGCGCGAGCACGCGCAGTTCGATCTGCGAGTAGTCGGCGGAAATCAGCACGAAGCCCGGTTCGGCGATGAACGCGCTGCGAATCTCCCGCCCGGCCGGCGTGCGGATGGGGATGTTCTGCAGGTTCGGATCGCTGCTGCTCAGCCGGCCCGTCGCCGCGACCGCCTGGTTGAACGTCGTGTGGAGACGTCCGGTCGCGGGGTTCACGAGCAGCGGCAGGGCGTCGATGTAGGTGCCCTTCAGTTTCTGCAGCCCGCGCCACTTCAGGATCAGTCCCGGCAACTCGTGCGTGAGCGCCAGCTCTTCGAGAACGTCCACGGCGGTCGAGACCGTGCCGGACTTCCCGGCGCGCTTCGTCGTCGTGAGATTGAGGCGGTTGAAGAGGACGTCGGAGAGCTGTTTCGGCGAGGCGATGTTGAACTCGCCGCCGGCGTGCGTGTAGATCTCGGCCGTGAGCGCGGCGAGTTCGGATTCCATCGCGGCCGACTGCTTCGCCAGCGCCGCGACGTCGAGCTTGATGCCGGCCTCTTCGATCGCCGCGAGGATCGGGATCAGCGGCCGCTCGAGATCGCGGTAGAGGGCGTCGAGTCCGAGCGCGGCGAGTTCCGCGTTGAGCGCCGGCGCGACGCGCATCGGCACCTCCGCCCGCTCGCCGGCGTACGTGACGAGCGAGCCCGCGGGAACGCCGCTCCACGGCAACGCCTTCGCGCCTTTGCCGCGCACGCTGTCTTCATTCGTGACGCGGTACCCGGCGCTGGCGCCGGCGATCTGCTCCAGATCGTGGCTCGCGCGCATGGCGTCGATCAGGTAACTCTCGACCATCACGTCCGTGTCGAAACCGCTCAGCGTGATCCCGCGCGTGCTGAGGACGATGGCGATGTACTTGAGGTCGTGCCCGATCTTGGCGATCGCCGCGTCCTCGAGCACGCCCTTGAGCGCCGCGAGCGTGCCGCGTTCCGAGAGATTCGGCGTTTCCGACAGCCCGGCGTGCGCGAACGGCAGATAGCGGCCGCGCCCCGCGTCGGTGGAGATCGCAAGGCCGACGAGCGAGGCGCGCACCGCGGGGGCGCCGTCGGCGATGACCGCGAGGCTCATCCGTTTCGCCGCGCGAATCTCGCCGGCCAGCGCCTCGACCGCCGCGGCGTCGGCCACGATCTGGTAGTCGCTCGACATGTCCTGCGCCGTCGGCGCAAATTCCGCGGTGAGCGACCGGAAGCCGAGCTTCGAGAAGAGCGCGTAGCACTTGTCGCGCTGCGGGCCGCGGTAGCGCAGCGCGTCGGGATCGAACGTCACCGGCACGTCCAGCCGGATCGTCGCCAGCGCGCGGCTGGCATAGGCGTCGTCGGCGTGGTTGAGCAGTCCTTCGCGATAGCGCTTCTGCGTGATTTCCGGAGCCGCCTCGATCAGCTTCTCGAGCGTGCCGTACTTGCCGATGAGTTCCTTCGCGCCCTTGTCGCCGATGCCGGGCACGCCCTTGATGTTGTCGACGCTGTCGCCCATCAACGCGAGCACGTCCGCGACCTGATCCGGCCGCACGCCGAACTTCTCGACGACGCCCTGCGCGTCGTACCACGTGCCGTCGTCCTTCGGGTTGAACACCCGCACGCCGTCGCCGACGAGCTGAAAGAAGTCCTTGTCGCCCGTGACGAGCGCGACTTCGTAGCCGGCCTTGCGCGCCTGCGCCCCGAGCGTCCCGATCACGTCGTCGGCTTCGAATTTGTCGAACGTCAGGACGGGCACGCCCATCGCTTCGCAGGCTTCGCGCACGATCGGCGCCTGCTGCACGAGGTCGGGCGGCATGGGCGCGCGCGTCGCCTTGTAGGTGTCGGAGAGCTCGTCGCGGAACGTCGGGCCGGCCAGGTCGAAGGACGCCGCGATGAAGTCGGGCTTGTGATCCGCGATGAGCTTGCGCAGCATCGTGACGAAGCCGTAGATCGCGTTCGTGGACGTGCCGTCGGGCGCGGTCAGGCCGCGGATCGCGTGGTAGGCGCGGTACATCTGCGAGCTGCCATCGATGAGGAACACGCGACGCATCGGGCGAACAGGATATCATTCGCTTTCATGCGTTTTTGGGTGGCGCTGGCCCTCGTGTCGCTGACGGCGTGCAGCGGCATGCTGGGCAAGGAATACGAATACGAAGAAGACGTGACGCTCGCGCTCGACGGCTCGGCGATCGTCAACATCAACGCGTCCATCCTGTCGCTCGTCGCGCTGCGCGGCCTCGACCTCGACGCCAATCCCCGCGCGCGTTTTGACGACGCGTTCGTCGCCAACGTGCGGCGTCAGGCCGAAGCCCTGGGGTGCAGCGTCGAGCGCGTCAGCAGCACCGCGTGGTACCGGCATAACCGCCGTTTCATTCAAATCCGGATCACCGTCCCCGACATTCGCGCCGCGGCGAAATGCGGGCTGCTGTCATGGTCGAAGTACGCGTTTGAAGATACCGGCGCGGGGATCTCGTTGCGCCAGGACGTCGGCGCGGCCGCGGGCAAGGACGTGACCGCCGCCAACTGGGACGGCAGCGAGATGGTCGCGTTCAAACTGCATCTGCCGAGCAAGATCACGTTCCACAACATGCGCGACATCGAGACGGGCAAGACGGCCACGGCGCTGCGCGGGAACATTCTCCTGTGGGAACAGCGCCTGGCCGACCGGCGCGCCGGCAAGCCCCTCACGCTGGAGATGCGGATGGACCGCGAGTCCATCCTGAAGCGGACGCTGTTGCTGTTCGCGGCCGCGTTCGCCGCCGCCCTGGTGGTGATGGGCGGCGCGATCTGGTGGACGCTTAAGCGCCCCCGCCGCTCAGCCTGAGATCCTGCACTTTCTTGTCGCCCGGCGCGAGCGTCACGTGCGCCGAGGCCGCGCGCAGCTGTTCCAGAAATTTCGGATCGAACCATTCGCCCGGCTCGACGTCGATGACCGCGGCGACGAAGTAGTCGCCCGCCGGCAAATTGCGGACAATGAATCGCCCGTCGGTGCCGGGCCGCGACGACACGATGCGGCGCGATTGCGGCGTCCAGAAACGCGTGTCGGTCGAAAAGACGATC
This sequence comes from Acidobacteriota bacterium, assembly GCA_004297655.1. Taxonomy (GTDB): domain Bacteria; phylum Acidobacteriota; class Vicinamibacteria; order Vicinamibacterales; family SCN-69-37; genus SCUN01. The sequence continues at coordinate 7,990 of SCUN01000297.1, forward strand.
ACGGTGTAGCCGGTCGCCGGCAGGTTCTGCATGTCCGTCAACGTGCCGCTCAGCTCCTGCGACTGGTTCGACATCGTGAGCGTCAGATCCGCGACATCGTCGTTGGGTTTCACTTCGAGGGGGAAGTCGAGGATGTCGCGCCCCGCCGTGACGGCCGACTTGAGCGTCATGCCCTGGATCTGACCGGCCTGCACGCGCACGGTGTAACGGCCCGGCGCGACGCCCGTGATCGTGAAGTTGCCGCTCGCGTCGAGCTGCGCCGGCGCGTTCTGCGCGAGATCGAGGCCCTGCGCCTGGCCGGCTGGCGCGAGCGCCACGCGCACGCGCGTGAGGTCGGCCGGCGGCTGGCCGCCTTCGAATACGAGATGTCCCGCGACTTTCATTCCGGGTTGGAGTGAGATCGACACGCCGGTGACCGGACGGCCGTCGACAAACACGGCCGTCTCGCCCCACAACACTTCGGGCGGCGGCGCGGGCGCGCCGCCGGGCGTCGCCGCACCGGCCTGGCCTCGTCGTCCGCCGCCCCGTCCGCCCTGGCGCGCTTGAAGCACGTACTGACCGGGCGCGACGTTGGTGAACGAGAACGTGCCGTCCTGCTGCACGCGCGCGGTGTTGAGACCGCCGCCCATCGCCTGTTCGGCTTCGTTGACGAGCGTGAGCAACACACCGGATGTGTCGCCGTCAGGGCTCGTCACCGTGCCGGAAACCTTCGCGGTCTGCACCAGCTGCAACTGGAAGTCCACGCCCTGGCGTTCCTGGCTGACGTCGAGCGAGATCGCCGTCGCGCTGGTTGACGTGGTGGTGCCGGGGAAATAGACGGGGGCGTAGCCGACGCCGGCGTCTTCGGTGTTGCCGCTCATGTCGGCCAGCATGCCGCCGATCATCGCCGCCGCGCCGCCGCCGCCCGCACCGCCGCGGCCGCCGAGCAACTGCTGAAGGCCCTGGCCGATTTGCGCGCCGCCGCGTCCGCCGCCGGCGCCCGGTCCGGCGCCGCGGCCTTGATTCCCCGCGAGCGCCTGGCTCACGACGTCCTGCACGGCCTGTCGAATGTCGCCGACGGCATTGCGCGGCGTCGCGCGGATGACGTAGTCGCCGGGCAGCAGACCGTAGATGCGGTAGATGCCCCGGTCGTCGGTCTGATCCGCGCCGACCTGTTGATAGCGTTTCTCGCCGGTGCGCATTTCCGCGCGCCACGCGGTGACCTGCGTGCCGGGCGACGCTTCGTTGTTCTCGTCGAGGACGGTGCCGGTGATCACGCCGCCTTTCGGCAGCGGCAACTTCACGTCCTCGAGATGCTGTCCGTCGGCGAGCTGGATCGGCGTGCCCGCGCGTCCAGGTTTCTTCTGGCCGTACTGGATGTTCACGTAACCGGCCTTCGACGCCGCGAGCGTGAATCGGCCGGCGGGTAACGCCGTGAAACTGAACCGGCCCTGATCGTCGGACGTGGCCGTCTTCGCCGTGCCGAGATCGCCGCCCGCGAGCGTGACGCGCGCGCGTCTGACTGGGCGCCCGCCGTCCGACGAGACGACGGCGCCGGAGATCACGCCCGTGCCGGCCGGCTGTGCCGCCTGATTGTTCGGGTTGTCCCGCGCCGGTCCCTGCTGGCCGCCGCGGCCCTGCCCGGCCTGCCCCTGGCCCGCGCGCCCGCCACGTCCCTGGGTCTGTTGCTGTTGCTGACCCTGCTGTTGCTGCTGGGGCGGAGGCGTCTGGGTTTGGGCGCTCAGAACGGCGCCCGCCAGGAGCACGGTCGAGGCAAGAAGGGGCACGCGCATAGTCAGGATGTTAGACCGCCCCAACCCCGCCAAACGTTCACCCCGAAAACGACATCGGGTGTCGTTTCCTGGAAACGACACCCGATGTCGTTTTCTCAGTCCCGGCGAAGGGCGATCAGGGGGTCCACTCCGGCCGCCCGGCGGGCGGGGACGAGGCAGGCGAGCAGCCCGGACAGCGCGAGGACCAGGAACGTCCCGCCCAGCACCATCGGGTCGTACGGCTTGACGCCGTACATCAGCACCGTCAGCAATTTCCCGAGGCCAATGCCGATGAGGACGCCGGGGATCATCCCGGCCGCCACCATCACGGAGCCCTGCCGCATCACCAGGCCGAGGATGTTCTTCTGACTGGCCCCGAGCGCCATCCGGACGCCGATCTCCGACATCCGCCGGCGCACGGCAAACGCCATCACGCCATACAAGCCCGCGCTGGCCAGCACCAGCGCCGCCGAACCAAACGCGACGATCAGGCTGCCGAACACCTTGAACGGCCACGTCTGCTGATCGAAACGGCCCTGCACGGTGTTGACGTCGAACATCACGAGGTCCGGATCCACCTGGGCCACCGCGTATCGCAATTGCCCTTCCGAGACCGGCGCGCCGCTCGACGCCACGAGAATCTGCGCGTTGCGCTGGAGGCCCTGCGCGAACGGAAACACGATCGCGGGCGTGACCTGGTCGCCGTTGCGCCCGCGCGTGCCGAGCGACTGCATGACGCCGACGATGCGCCGCCACGGTTGTTTGCCGTCGGTGCCCATGCGCAGGCGTTGACCGATCGGCTCGCGGCCCTGCAGATAGCGCGAGACGAACTCCGGACTCACCACCGCCACCAGGTCACCGCCGGCCCGGTCATCGTCGGTGATCCGACGGCCCTGGAGCATCGACATCTTCAGCGCGTCGAAGAACGACGGCGTCGCGATGAGCCGCTCGGCCGAGGGCGGCGGCGTACCTTCCTTCGGCAGCGCGATGCCTTCGATCTCGAGGCTCGGCCCGCCGACTTGCGACGGGATGCCATTGGAGAAGGCCACCGCCGTCACGCCCGGAATCTCGCGCACTCTGGCGTCCACGCGCTCGAGCGCCGCGCGCAGCGCGTCGTCGGACTTGTACTGATCGCCGGTGAAGTCGATGCGGCCCGCGCGAACATCGGTGCGGAATGGAAACACCTGCGTGGTCACCGCCGCGATGCTCTTCGCCATCAGGCCCGACGTGAGGAGCAGCGCGAATGAGAGCGTCATCTGAGCGACGACCAGAATCCGGCTGAACTTGCCGACGCGCAGACTCGTGCCGCCGCGACCTTCGTCTTTCAGCACATCCGCGAGCGCGTTACGCGTGACGCGCAGCGCCGGCACGAGCGAGGACGCTACCGCGGCGACGATCGTGATGGCCATGACGAACAGGAGCGTCCAGAGGTCGAGCTTCACGTCGATCCAGAACGGCTTGCCCGTATCTTCCACGCCGCGGCTGAACATCACCACGCCGACCTGGGCGATGGCGAGTCCCACGAGCGCGCCGGCCGACGCGAGCAGGACGCCCTCGTAGAGCAGCTGTCGCACGAGACGCGCGCGCGACGCGCCCATCGCGAGCCGCACGGCGATCTCCTTGGTGCGGTCGGCGGCGCGCGCCAGTTGCAGGTTGGTCACGTTGACGCAGGCGATCAGCATGACGCCGAACACCGCGGCCAGCATCGACGACAACGTCGTGACGACCTGCGCGCCCATGTACCGGCGTACGAACGGCAGGGCGCCAGCAGTGCGATCTTTGTTCTCCGGGTAGGCCGCCGCCAACCGGGCGGCGATGGTCTTCAGTTCCGTGTTGGCGTTCGCGAGGCTGACGCCGGACTTCAGCCGGCCAAGGCCGTTGATGGAAATGCCCTCGGATCGTTTTGCCGGAAGATCGAGCGTGAGCGGAGTCCAGATCTCGCCCGTTTGCGGAAACCCGAAACCGTCCGGCATCACGCCGATGATCGTGGCCTGCTCGCCGTTGAGGCGGACGACGCGGTTGACGATGTCCGGCGCTTTCTGAAAACGGTTGACCCAGATCCTGTAATGAATGATCAGGACCTTCGGCGCGCCCGGCGCGGCATCGGCCTCCGTGAAGCCGCGGCCGACGACCGGCGCGATGCGCATCAGCGTCAGCGCATTCGGCGTCAGCATCTGGCCTTCATACCGCTGCGGGATCTGGTCTTCGCCGATGAGATCCGCGCGGGTCCCGGCGAACCCCGCGAACTCCACGAAAGAGGTCTGCGCCTTCTGGATGTCCACGAAGTCGTGCACGTTGAACGCGTTCGGCCGGTCCGGATTCTGCGCGTTGATCGCGCCGACGTAGACGATCTTTCCGGCGTCGTCAAACGGCAGTCCCCTCAGGAACGCCGCGTTGACGATGCTGAACATCGTCGTCGTCAGGCCGATGCCGAGGGCGAGGGCGATGACGGCCAGTGCCGATGTGCCGGGCCGCTTGACCAGCATGCGCAGCCCGAACCGCAGGTCGCGTAGGAAGTCGCTCATGGACATTCATTACGTAACCCGCCGGGAAAGGTTATGTTTCAGCGCGCGCGCAGCCTACCGGTCGGTCTTGAGCTCGTTCTTGACGCTCAGCACTCCGGGGATCTGGGCCAGGGAATAGGCGAGCAACTTCTCGACGTTGCTGGAGACTGCGCCGGTCAGCGTGACCCGTCCGTTCTCGACCACGATGTGAATTGGCGGCGTGACCATCGACGCGTAGTGGCGGAACGACGGATGGCCGTAAATCGCCAGCGCGAGGCGCTGCCGGAGCTCGCTGTCGTAGATCGACACGGGCAGGACCTCGATCTTGTTGGTCAACGACCGCACGCCGTCGATCTGCTTCACCCGCGCCTCGATGTCGGCGCGCTTGTACGGCATCGTGACACGGCCGTTCAGCGTCACGTCGCGGTTCTCGACGCCGATCGAGATGTCGTCGAAGATGCCGAAATGCACGTAGCCGCGAATCGCCGTCGCGACGCGGTCGGCGAGATCCGCGTCGCTGAGCTGCGCCGCCGCGGCCGGAATCGGGGCAAGCGTGAGTGCGAGAGCAACAACCAGAGCGCGCATAAGTGACCTCCCGATTGCCCTTCACTACAGCAAGGACGGTACCAAGCGCGGTGCACCTAGAATAGACGGCGTGAACTGGCTCGCGGTGTTGGGGTTATCCGTGCTCGGCAGCATCGGAGGATTGGCGACCGCCGCCGTCCTCGTCAGCCTGCATCGACGCATCCGTACGCGGGTCGTGCCCTGGCTGGTGTCCTACGCCGTGGGCACGTTGCTCGGCGCCGCCCTCCTGAACCTCCTGCCCGAAGCGCTGGGCAGCCTGCCGCCCGCGCGCGTGTTCGGCACCCTGCTCGCCGGCATCCTCACGTTCTTCAGCCTCGAGAAACTCGTCCTCTGGCGTCATTGTCATGACGACGAGGACTGCTCGGTGCACAAGAGCACGATGTCGATGGTGGTCATCGGTGACGCCGTGCACACATTTGTCGACGGCGCCGTGATCGCGGCCGCGGCGCTGGTCTCGCTGCCGCTCGGTCTCACGACGGCGCTCGCGATCACCGCCCACGAGATTCCGCAGCAGGCCGGCGACGTAGCCGTGCTCCTTACCGCGGGGCAGTCACGCAGCCGCGCGTTCTGGCTGACGGCGGCCGCGGCCGGCGGCGGCGTGCTGGGCGCGCTCATGATGTTGTTGTTCGGCGAGCATCTGCCCGGCGTGCTGCCGTACGCGCTGTCGTTCGCGGCGGGGAACTTCCTGTATGTCGCGATGGCCGACTTGATCCCGCACTTGCATCAGGGCCACGCGGACACCAACGCCGGCCGGCAGATCGTGCTCATCGCCGCCGGCATCGCCACCATGCTGGCCCTTTAACACCCCAGCACCCGAGCACCCGAGCACCCCAGCACCCGAGCACCTAGCCCGCGATATAGCCTTTGCGCGCGCGAACGTGGAATTGCCCTTTGCGCACCTGCACCTGGATCTCGTGCCACTTGCCGTCTTTCGGCTGCGTGGAGATGTAGCCCAGGAAGTACTGACGGGAGAGTTCGTCGGCGATGCCCGCGGTCGCCGGATCGAGATCGCGCGGTCCCTGAATGACTTCCGTGCGGCCGCCGCTGTCGTCGGTGAGGCTGCGCAGCGCGTTCACGCCGGTGCTGCTGCCGCCGTAATTGCGCGGCGACGCGATGACGGGCGGCGGCGCGACCGGCGCCGGAGATGGCGCCGACGCCGGCGGTTTTCGGCCGGGGAAGGGCGACGGCCGCGGCGTCGATGACGTGGGCTTCGACGGACTCGACGAGGGCGGGTTCGCGCTGGTGTACGACGAACCGTACGAGCGGCCGCTCGGATCGATCGCGATGCCGTAGACGAGCACTTCGCTCTCACGAATGAGCTGCTGCGCCTCGCGGAGGCCGAGGTGGCTGTTCTGGTCCTCGCCGTCCGAGATCACGACCAGCGCTTTCTTTCGCTCGACGCCCTTTTGCGCGAGCGGCACCGCTTCAGCCACCGCGTCGTAGAGGGCCGTGCCCCCGCGTGCTTGCGCTGTGCCGAGCGCGCGGCTGACCGCCGCGCGCTCGGCACAGCGCA
>SCUN01000038.1 GCA_004297655.1 Acidobacteriota bacterium
GGAAGAAATGACGCGTGACGAATTCGATCGGCTCGTCGAGGAAGCCCTGGGCACGATTCCCCAGCGGTTTCGCGACGCCCTGAAGAACGTCGCAATCGTCGTCGAGGACGAGCCGACCGACGAGCAGTTGGCCAGCGTCGACGACGAAGAATTCGGGGACGAGGACACGCTGCTCGGTCTCTACGAGGGCACGCCGATCACGGAGCGGCGATGGGACGACGGCAACCGGCTGCCCGACAAAGTGACGTTGTTCCAGGGACCGATCGAAGACGCGAGCGAGGACGAGGACGACGTCGTGATTGCGATTGGCGAGACGCTGATCCACGAGATCGGTCACTACTTCGGGCTGTCCGAGGAAGAGATCCAGGCGATCGAAGAAGAGTACTGGCGAGGCGGCGAGTGAGCTCGCCGCGCCGGCCGCACCGCGCGCGCAAGCGGTTCGGGCAGCACTTCCTCTCGGCGAAATGGGCGGCGAAGGTGCTGCAGGCGATCAACCCGCAGCCCGGTGATGTGTTTCTCGAGGTCGGTCCCGGCCAGGGCGCGCTGACCTTCCCGCTCGCCGCCACTGGCGCGCCGGTTATCGCGGTGGAGGTGGACCGCGATCTGGTCGACGAACTCGCGACGCGAGTGCCGCCGAACGTCACGCTCGTCGCCGGCGACATCCTGAAGACCGACGTCATGTCGTTTCTGACCGGGATGCAGCCGGTGCGGCCGCCCGGCGTCGCGCCCGATGCGTCATCGCCGCCGCGGCGCTACCGCCTCGTGGGCAACCTGCCCTACAACCTGTCCACACCGATCCTGTTCAAGCTGATCGAGTGGCACCAGCAACATGGCCTCTTTGCCGACGCCGTCATCATGTTGCAGCTCGAGGTCGCCGAGCGGCTCGCGGCGAAGCCGGGCACTAAGGCCTGGGGCGCCTTGAGCCTCTACCTGAAGCTCCACGCGGACTCGACCATCCTGCTGCGCCTGCCGCCCGGGGCGTTTTCGCCGCCGCCGAAGGTGAATTCGGCCATCGCCAGGCTCACGTTCCATGCCCCGTCGGTGAAGATCGCCGACGAGAAGGTCTTCGATCAGCTCGTCCAGCGGATGTTCAGCCTCCGCCGGAAGACGCTCCACAACGTCCTCAAGTCCATCGACAAGCAGGCCCCGGCGGTGCTGGCCCAGGCCGGGATCGACCCCCAGCGGCGGCCCGAGACCCTGACCCTGCCCGAGATCGGCCGGATCGTGGAGCTTCTGGCGGCCTCGAAACGCCCTGCTGTGTTATAGTTAGCCCGTTTTTCCCGCCCTGTTTTCGGGTGCTCCCAGCTACCCGGTAGGGTCGGTGACATCGCCCTCAATTCTCAAGCCGCCCGGCTTGTTGAAGGCGCGTGTGCCGGCACGAGGCGACGTTGCTCGAGTTCGTTCCGCTGGGAGGTCTCGGCGAGTTCGGTATGAACATGCACCTGCTGATCTGCGGGGACGATGCCCTGTTGATCGACGCGGGCGTGATGTTTCCCGAGCCCGAGCTTTTCGGCGTGGATCTCGTGATCCCGGATCTCGCGGCGCTCGAGCCGTGGCGCGGCCGGATCCGCGCGCTCGTGCTGACGCACGGCCACGAGGATCACATCGGCGCGGTGCCGCACGTGATGCCGTTTTTCGACGGCCCGGTGTACGGCACGCCGTTCACGCTCGCGCTGGTCAAACCCAAACTCGACGAACATGGCATCGACGCCGGCGACCGTCTGGTGCCCGTGGCCCCGCGGCAGACGGTGGACGTGGGCCGGATGCGCGTGGAGTTCCTGCGCGTGCCGCACAGCATTCCGGACTGCGTCGCGCTGGCCATTCACACGCCGGACGGCGTGATCATCCATACCGGCGACTTCAAGATCGATCAGACGCCGCTCGACGGACAGACGTTCGACTATCACCGGTTCGCCGAGCTGGGCAGCGCCGGCGTGCTCGCGCTCTTCTCCGACAGCACGAACGCCGACCGGCCGGGCTTCACCGGCTCGGAGCGCGACGTCGTGGACGGCTTCGAGGAGATCTTCAGCAGCGCGCCAGCCAAGATCATCGTGTCGACGTTCTCGACGAGCATGTATCGCATCCAACTGCTCGTGAATCTCGCCGAGCAGTTCG
>SCUN01000298.1 GCA_004297655.1 Acidobacteriota bacterium
GTGCAGGGCCTCGCGCGCATCACGCTCGATCGCGTCGTCTCCACGCAGCCCTACCTGCGCGGCGCGGTGACCGAAGCCGCGTCCTTTCTCAAGCCCGAAGATTCCACGGAAGTGGACGCGCTCCAGCGCAACGTGCGGTCGACCTTTCAACAGGTCGTGCAGTTGTCGCCGGTGCTGTCCGACGATCTCAACGGCCTGGCGGCCAACATCGCCGAGCCGGGCCGCCTCGCGGATTTCATCGCCTCCAGCCTCAGCACGCTCCAGACGACCGTCAAGCAGGAACTGCTCGAAACCGCGGACATCCACCACCGTCTGCAGATCCTGCATCGCCTCCTGATCAAGGAACTGGAAGTTCTCGAGATCGGCTCGAAGATCCAGTCGCAGGTGCAATCCGAAGTCGGCCGCAACCAGCGCGAGTACTTCCTCCGCGAGCAGCTCAAGGCCATCCACAAGGAACTGGGTGACGATGACGCCGAGTCGCAGGAGCTGAATGAGCTGCGCGAGCGCATCGACGCCGCGGGCATGCCCGACGAGGTCAAGAAGGAAGCGCTTCGCGAACTCGACCGCCTCGAGAAGATGCCGCCGGCGGCCGCCGAGTACACCGTCGCGCGCACCTACATCGACTGGCTGGCCGCGTTGCCCTGGGCGAAGCGCAGCGATGAAGTGATCGATCTGGTGCGCACGCAACAGGTGCTCGACGCCGATCACGCCGGGCTCGAGAAGGCGAAAGACCGGATCCTCGAGTACCTCGCCGTCCGCAAGCTGAACCCTGCGGTGAAGGGGCCCATCCTGTGTTTCGTCGGCCCTCCGGGCGTCGGCAAAACGTCGCTGGCGCGATCGATCGCCACGTCGCTCGGCCGCGAGTTCGTGCGCGTGTCGCTCGGCGGCATGCGCGACGAAGCCGAAATTCGCGGCCACCGCCGCACGTACGTCGGCGCGCTGCCGGGCCAGGTCATCCAGGGGCTGCGCCGCGCGGGCGTGCGCAATCCCGTGTTCATCCTCGATGAGATCGACAAGCTCGGCGCGGACTTCCGCGGCGACCCCGCCTCGGCGTTGCTCGAAGTGCTCGATCCGGAACAGAACCACACGTTTCGCGATCACTACCTCGATGTGCCGTTCGATCTGTCGGAGGTGCTCTTCATCACGACGGCGAACGTGCTCGACACCATGCCGCACGCGTTGCGCGACCGCATGGAAGTGCTCGAGCTGCCGGGTTACACCGAGGAAGAGAAGCTCAACATCGCGCGCCACCATCTGATCGCCAAGCAGGTCGCGAACCACGGCCTCAGCGCCGAGTCGATGGAGTTCACCGATGCCGCGCTCTCGGCCGTCGTGCGCGGCTACACGCGCGAGGCCGGCGTGCGCAACCTCGAGCGCGAGCTCGGCGCCATCTGCCGCAAGGTCGCGCGCCGCCATGCCGAAGGGCTCACCGACAAGGTCGTCGTCACGCCCGAGATCGTCGTCGATCTGCTGGGCGCGCCGCGCTTTCTCGACGAAGAGTTCGCGGATCGCACCAAGGAACCCGGCGTGGCCATCGGTCTCGCCTGGACGCCGGCGGGCGGCGACGTCCTCTTCGTGGAGGCCTCGCGCATGCCGGGCAGCGGCCAGCTCACGATTACCGGGCAGCTCGGCGACGTCATGAAAGAGTCCGCGCGCGCGGCGCTGTCGTGGTTCCGCGCCCACGCGCCGGCCTACGGCGTCGATGCGCAGTTCTTCCGTGACGCCGAAATCCATCTGCATGTGCCGTCGGGCGCGATCCCGAAGGACGGCCCGTCGGCCGGCGTCACGATGGTCGTCGCGCTGGCGTCAGCCCTGTCGGGCCGGCCGGTGCGCGCCGACATCGCGATGACGGGCGAGATCACGCTGTCGGGCCGCGTGCTGCCGGTCGGCGGCATCAAAGAAAAGGTCCTGGCCGCGCGCCGCTACGGCATTCGCGAGCTGATCGTGCCGCGCCAGAACGAGAAGAACGTGAATGAAGACCTCACCGACGATGTCCGCCGGGGGCTGACCGTGCACTACGTCAGCGAGATGGACGAAGTGCTCGCGCTCGCGCTGACGCCGACGATCGCCAATCCGAACACCGTCTTCATGTCGCGGACCTGACCGGACGCCAGGAGCGTCCGGGCTTCGTCGAACGAAAATTCCTTCGGCTCGATCTGCTCATCTTCGTCGGCGTGCGCGCCGCCGCTGGCGGGCCCCAGTTCCTCGCAGACGTAGTACGTCATCAACTCATCGCAGAATCCGGGCGTCGGATACCAGGCGCCGATCCGGCGCACGCGCCCCGGCGTGAGTCCGATTTCCTCCTCGCATTCGCGCCTCGCGCCGGTTTCCGGGTCCTCGCCCGGCTCCAGCGTGCCGGCGGGAAGCTCCCAGATCCACTCGCCGATCACGTGCCGGTACTGCCGAATGAGCACGATGCGGTCCGGACCGGGCAGGGGGATGAGCACGACCGAGCCGCGATGCCGGACGATTTCCATCGTGGTCGTTCGGCCGTTGGGCAACGCGACGTCCTCGCGCTCGAGCGTCAGCACGCGGCCGGTGTAGATGATCTCTTTCATAGTTGATCCAGTATCTGCTGAAGGTCGGGGGCGAGCGGCGCTTCGAATGACACCGTCTTGCCGGTTCGCGGATGCGCGAAGGAGATCGCGCGCGCGTGAAGGAACGGGCGTTCGAGGGTTGACAGAATCTTGAGATGGGCCGGCGGGTGCTTCTTCACGCCGCCGTAGGTCTCGTCGCCGACGACGGCGTGGCCCGACTCGCTCAGATGGACCCGAATCTGGTGCGTGCGCCCGGTGCCGATGCGCACGGTGACGAGACTCACGCCTCTGAACGGCGTCGACGAGACGATCGTCGTGCTGGCCGCGCGCGTGTGCCGGCCGCGCGTTGACATCTTCATCCGGTGGCGCGGGTCGCGGCCGATCGCCTTGTCGAGCGTGGTGCCGGCTTTCGCCACGCCCCAGACGAGCGCCACGTACTCCTTCGTGACGAGCCGGTCGTGAAATTGCTTCGCGAGCGCCCGGTGCGCCGCGTCGTTCTTCGCGACGACCATCACGCCCGACGTGCCTTTGTCGAGCCGATGCACGATGCCCGGCCGGTCGCTGCCGCCCGCCGAGCTCAGCCCCTTCAGGTGATGGAGCAGCGCGTTGACGAGCGTGCCGCGGCCGTGGCCAACCGCCGGATGCACCACGAGGCCCGCCGGCTTGTTGATGATCGCGAGGTCGGCATCCTGATAGATGACGTCGATCGGCAGGTTCTCTGCGGCGAGCGTCGTCGCTTCCCGGGGCGGGATGACGACGGTGATCTGGTCGGCGGCCATCACGCGGTAGCCTGCCTTCGCGGGCACGATCTCAGCCGCGCCGGACTTCGGCGCGGCGCGCGCGATCCGCACGTGGCCGTCGTGGATGAGGCGCTGCAACTGCGAGCGGGAGAGATCCTTCAGCTCGCGCGCGAGCACCTGGTCGAGCCGCGCGTCATCGTCGCGCTCGGCGACGGTTACGCGGCGGTTTTCCGGAGCCGCCACAGCATGAACAGACTGACGGGCACGATGGCGATCGACACCACTTGCGAGGTCGAGAGCATGTTGTTGAAGAACATGCCCCGGTCATCGCCGCGGTAGATCTCGATGATGTAGCGCGAGATGGCGTAGAGCAGCATGTAGAGCCAGAACGTGCGGCCCGCGAACGGCTTGCCCTTCTTCTCGGTGGCCAGCAGGAAGATCAGGATGATCAGCTCCGTGCCGGCGTCGTAGAGCTGCGTCGGATGGAGGGGCACTTCGAGCGGCGTGCCGACGTTCAGGCCGGCCTGCGGGTTGTGGAACGTGATCGCCCACGGCACCGATGTCGGCCGGCCGTAGCAGCAGCCCGCCATCAGGCAGCCGAGGCGGCCGACGACATGGCCGAGCGCGATGCCCGGCGCGATCAGGTCGCCGGTCTTCCACACCGGCAGCTTGTAGCGGCGAACGAGCAGCAGGCCGACGACGAGGGCCGCGATGAGGCCGCCGTAGAACACGCCGCCCGCGCGCGCGAGCGACAGGATCTCCTTCGGATTCGCCCGGTAGTAGGGGAAGTCGACGACGACCAGCATCAACTTCGCGCCGACGAGCGCGGCGATGATCAGGTAGATCCCGAAGTCCATGACCTTCGCGGAGTCGAGGCCGGCGTGGCGCGCGCGCACCACCGCCAGCTGCAGGCCGGCGAGATACGCGGCGGCAAGCAGGACGCCGTAGGAGTAGACCGGCCAGCCGCCGATTTCAAATAGAACGGGATGCATGTCGTTTCCCCAACAGAAGTTCCGCGAAGACGAAGATCGCGCCGAACGTGATCGCCGCGTCCGCCACATTAAACGCCCAGAAGTGCCAGCCGCGCCAGTACACGTCCACGTAGTCGATCACATACCCGAGGCGAACGCGATCGAGAATGTTGCCGATCGCGCCGCCCAGGATCAACGACAGGCCGATCCGCGACCACTTGTCCTGGCCGTCGCTCGAGAGCTGGCGGGCATAGAGCGCGATCCCGGCGAGCGCCGCGATCGCGAGCGCGCCGGTGATCAGCCGCTTGTACGGCATCGTCGACTCGTTGAGCAACCCGTAGGCGAGCCCGGTGTTGCGCACGTAGGTGATGTCGAGGAAGTTCGGGATGATCGAGACGCTCTCGAAGAGCGGCACCGTGGCCACGACCAGCAGCTTCGCCAGCTGGTCGAGCAGAATCACCATCAACACCGTCACGTAGAACGAGTAGGACCGGCTAGGCAACGGGCACTCCAAGCGCATCGTCGCAGCGCAGGCAGAGACCGGTTCGATCGCCGCTGGTCACCAGTTCAGGCACGTATCGCCAGCAACGCGGGCACTTGTCGCCCGCGGCGACGAGCACGTTCACGACGAGTTCGTCTGTGCCTTTCTCGATCGTGACGCCGGACGTGTTGAACAGCATCGCGAGCTGGTCGGCCGGTTCACTCTGCAGGACCTTGCCGCCGCCCGAGAGGATCACGTGCGCCATGAGACTCTGGCCGATCTTCTTGTCTTTGCGGAGCAATTCCAGCGACGCGTTGACCTGATTGCGCGCCGCCAGCAACTCCGTCCACTTCAATTCCAAATTCTCATTTATCAATTCCAAATGGTTCTTCGGGAAGTCAGCGACGTGCACCGACTTCTCCCGCTGGCCCGGCAAATGCCGCCAGATTTCGTCTGCCGTCACGACGAGGATGGGCGCGATGAGTCGGGTCAAGCCGTCGGCCATGAGGTAGACCGCGGTCTGGGCCGACCGGCGTTCGCGCGACTTCGTGCCGAAGGTGTAGAGGCGGTCCTTCGAGACGTCGAGATAGAACGCGCTCAGGTCCACGGTCATGAACGCGTTCACGCCCTGGAAGATGGTCTGCAGGTCGTACTGATCGTAGGCCGAGATCACCTGCTGGGCCAGCCGGCCGTACTTCGACAGGATGAACCGGTCCACTTCCTCGAGCTGATCGACCGGCACGAGGTCGGTCGCCGGGTTGAAGTCGTAGAGATTCGACAGCAGATACCGGAACGTGTTGCGGATCTTCCGATAGGCCTCGACGGTGCGGTCGAGGATCTCCTTGCCGATCCGCACTTCCTCCTGGTAGTTCACCATCGACACCCAGAGGCGAAGCACTTCCGCGCCGCTGCTCTTGATGACGGTTTGCGGCAGGACGACGTTGCCGATCGACTTCGACATCTTGCGTCCCTGTTCGTCGACGACGAAGCCGTGCGTTAGGACCTGCTTGTAGGGCGCGCGGCCGCGCGCGCCGACGCCGACGAGCAGCGAGGACTGAAACCAGCCGCGGTACTGGTCGGTGCCTTCGAGGTAGAGGTCGGACGGCCACGACAGATCGGGCCGTTCGGCGAGAACGGCGAGCGAACTCGAGCCGGAGTCGAACCACACGTCGAGGATGTTCCGCTCGGCGTCGAACTCGGCGCCGCCGCACGCGCACCTGAAACCCGGCGGGATGAAGCGTTCGACCGGCTCGTCGTACCACGCGTCGGCGCCGAGCGATTCAAAGATGGTCGCGGCGTGCTCGATGATGGCGGGCGTCAGGGACGACTCGCCGCACTTGCGGCAGGCGAGCGCGGGGATCGGCACGCCCCACGCGCGCTGGCGCGAGATGCACCAGTCGGGCCGCGTCGAGAACATGCCCACCATGCGCTCGCGGCCCCACGACGGCACCCAATCCACATTCGCGGCGGCCGTCGTCGCGTCATCTCGAAGACCGTCCATCGCGATAAACCACTGCGAGGTCGCGAGGAAGATCACGGGCTGGTGACAGCGCCAGCAATGCGGATACGAGTGCTCGAACTTCGATGCGTGCCAGAGCCGGCCGGCGTCGGCCAGCGCCTGCTGCACGACGGGGTTCGCTTCGAACACCTTCATGCCGCCCACGATGCCGACGTCGACGAGGAAGCGGCCGTCTGATCCGATCGGGGCGTAGATGTCGAGGCCGTATTTCACGCCCGTGCGGTAGTCATCGGCGCCATGGCCGGGCGCGGTGTGCACGGCGCCTGTGCCGGTCTCGAGCGTGACGTAGTCGGCGAGCACGCCGAGCGAGTCGCGCTCGTAGAGCGGATGACGGAACACGATGCGGTCGAGCGTCTCGCCTTTGAACGACGCGAGCTTGGCGCCGAACGGCTTGCCGGTTTTCGCCTGCACGGCTTCGGCGAGGCCCTCGGCGACGATCATCGCGCGGCCGTCGACGTCGTACGCGGCGTAGTCAAACTCCGGATGGAAAGCGATCGCCAGGTTCGCCGGGATGGTCCAGGGCGTCGTCGTCCAGATGAGCACGGCGACGTCGCGCGTCGCGAGCGCCGGGATGCGGCGGCCGAGCTCGCCCTTGTCGGCGGCGGAGATCGGAAACTCGACGTAGATCGACGGCGACGTGTGATTGTCGTATTCGACCTCGGCTTCCGCGAGCGCGGTGCGATCGCGCAGGCACCAGTACACCGGTTTCTTGCCTTTGTAGACGAGACCGCGCTCGACGAAGCGGCCGAGCGCGCGCACGATCGCGGCCTGGTACTTGAACGCCATCGTGAGGTACGGCCGCGGCCAGTCGCCCGTGATGCCGAGGCGCTTGAAGCCCTCGCGCTGCACGCCCACGAACCGCTCGGCGTACTCGCGGCAGGCGCGCCGGAAGTCGCCGAGGGACTTCTGCTTGGCCGTCGCGCCGAGTTCCTTCTCGACGTTCAATTCGATCGGCAGGCCGTGACAATCCCAGCCCGGCACGTACGGCGCGTCGAAGCCGGCCATCGTGCGCGACTTCACGACGATGTCTTTCAGGATCTTGTTGAGCGCCGTGCCGATGTGGATCTCGCCGTTGGCGTACGGCGGCCCGTCGTGGAGCACGAAGCGGGGCGCGCCCTTCCGGCGCTCGCGAATCTGTCCGTACAGATCTTCCGCGTCCCAGCGGGCGAGCGTGTCCGGCTCGCTCGTGGGCAGGCTGGCTTTCATCGGGAAGTCGGTGCGGGGCAGATTGAGCGTGTCTTTCCAGTCGGTCATGTCGGTGCTGGTTACATTTTATGATTGTCAGGGTGCCGGACACGACATTCGTCTTCTTCGACGTCGATTTCACGCTGGTCCATCCCGGACCGCGATTCCAGGCGAGCGGCTATTACGAGACGTGCGCCCGGCACGGGCTCACCGTCGACGCCGCGAAGTTCGACGCCGCGGTTGCCGGCGCCGCGGCCGTCCTCGACTCCTCGGACCAGCTCTTCAACCCGCAGGTCTACATCGACTACACCGCCCGCATCATCCAGTTGATGGGCGGGGACCCGGCCGGCTCGGAAGCCCCGGCGCGCGAGATCTATGACGACTGGGCCGTGGATCAGCATTTTTCGCTGTACGACGACGTCGATGCGACGTTGCGCGAGCTGAAGGCGCGCGGCCTGCGGCTGGGTCTCATCACCAACGGCCACCGCAGCCTTGCGTCGTTTCAGTCGCATTTCGAACTCGACGGGTTGATCTCGGTCACGTTGTCGTCGCGCGAACACGGCTACATGAAGCCGCACCCCAGCATCTTCCGCGCCGCGCTCGAACTCGCGCGCGTCCGCGCCGAGGAGGCCGTGATGGTGGGTGACAGCTACACCCACGACGTGCTGGGCGCCGAGCAGGTCGGCATGACGGGCGTGCTCATCGCACGCGGCGGCGAGGTGCCCGACGACGTCACGTCGCCGGTGATCGAGTCGCTGACGGAACTGCTCCCGCTGGTCACGCCACCGCAGGGCTGAAGCCCTGCGGCTACGGCGGCACGCCGTCTTAACCCGGGGGCCAGGACAACGTCCGGCCGGCCAGCACGTGCAGATGAATGTGGAAGACCGCCTGGCCGGCGTCCTTGTTGCAGTTGAACACGGTCCGAAACCCGGAACTGTCGAAACCGTGCGCCTTGGCGATGATCGCGGCACGGCGCGTCATCGCGCCGACGAGCGCGTCATCGCCCGGCTCGAGGTCGTTCAGCGTGGCGATGTGTTTGCGCGGCACGATCAGGACGTGGAGCGGAGCCTGTGGCGTGATGTCCTTGAACGCGACCAGCTGATCGTCTTCGTAGACTTTGGTGGACGGGATTTCGCCGGCGATGATCTTGCAGAAGAGGCAGGACACGCCGCGATTATAGGGCGGCGATCGCGACCCTGGGAATCGCCTGCAAGTCGGGCTTGATGTCGGCGAGCGTGAGCCTCGATGCCGCGAGGATCGCGGGGATGGCGTCCGCCTGGCCAAATCCGAACTCGAAGATCAGCGCGCCGCCGGGCTTCAGATGATCCGGCGCCAGACGAACGAGCTCGCGAATGCAGTCGAGGCCGTCATCCCCGCTGAAGAGCGCCGTTGCGGGCTCGAAATCCACGACATCGCGCTGGAGTGTGGCCCGGTCGGACGCGGCGACGTAGGGCGGATTCGACACGATGAGATCGAACCGCTCGGTCGATCCTGCGAAGAACGTTCCTTCATGAAAAGCAATGCGCTCGCCGGCGCCAAGCGCCAACGCGTTGCGGCGCGCGACGTCGAGCGCCGCCGCAGAGATATCGGTCGCGACGATGCGGAAGTCCGGGAGTTCCAGTGCGAGGGTGACGGCAAGACATCCTGAGCCGGTGCCAAGGTCACAAATGGTCCCAGAGTAAGGGTGCCCAGGAGCCACGGTGCCGAGGGACGTTTCGATAATCAGTTCCGTTTCGGGTCTTGGGATCAGGACGGCGGGCGAGACGATGAATGGGCGTCCGTAGAATTCGCGTTCGCCGATGATGTAGGCGACGGGCTCGCGGGTGGCGCGGCGCTGAATGGCGGCATCGAGCGCGGATGTGAACGACGCGCCGGCGGTGTCGCGCTCGTGAAGCAGCCAGTGGCCGAAGTCCCAGTTCAGAAGGTGGCGGGCGAGGACCGCGGCGTCGGCCTCGGCGTCCGCACGGTCCAGTCCGCTCGCGACGAGCGCCGCGGCGGCGCGCGCGACGACGTCGGCGTAGGTCATGCGCCGGTCGGCGGCGAGACTTCGGTCGCCTGCTTCAACTGCGCGGCCTGTTCGTGCGAGCGCATCTGTTCGATCAACTCCGTCAGGTCGCCGTCGAGCACGGTCGCGAGCTGATGGATCGTGAAGTTGATGCGATGGTCGGTGATGCGGTTCTCTTTGAAGTTGTACGTGCGGATCTTCTCCGAGCGCTCACCCGTGCCGACCTGGCCGCGGCGGTCCTTCGCGATGGCGTCGGCCTGCTTCTGGCGCTCGGCTTCGTAGAGACGGTTGCGAAGCACCTTCATCGCCTTCTGACGGTTCTTGATCTGTGATTTCTCGTCCTGCTGCGAGACGACCGTGCCGGTGGGGATGTGGGTGATGCGCACCGCGGAGTAGGTCGTGTTGACGCTCTGGCCGCCTGGGCCGCTCGAGCAGAACGTGTCGATGCGCAGGTCCTTCGCGTCGATCTGGATGTCGACTTCTTCGGCTTCCGGCAGCACCGCGACGGTGGCCGTGGACGTGTGGATGCGCCCGCTCGCTTCGGTGGCCGGCACGCGCTGCACGCGATGGACGCCGCTCTCGTGCTTCAGCCAGCCGAAGGCGCCCTTGCCCTCCACCGAGACGATGGCTTCCTTGATGCCGCCGGTGCCGGTCTCGCTCGCCGACACGACGTCCCACTTCCAACCTTGCCGTTCGGTGAAACGCTGGTACATCCGGTAGAGGTCGCCGGCAAAGAGCGCCGCTTCGTCGCCGCCCGTGCCGGCGCGGATCTCCACCATAACGTTCTTGTCGTCGTTCGGGTCGCGGGGAATCAGCAGGACGCGGATTTCGTCGAGCAACGCCGCGAGCCGCGACTCGAGCCGCGCGGTCTCGGCTTTCGCCATCGCCATCATCTCGGCGTCGCCCGACGCCTCGAGCTCACGCGTGTCTTTGAGTTCGGCGGCCTTTTCCTGGTACTCGTGGAAACAGTCCACGAGCGGCTGCATTTCGGCCAGCGCCTTCGTGTGCTTGCGATAGGTCGGCGGATCGGCCTGCACCGCGGCGTCGCTGACGAGCGCCATCAGCTGCGCGTAGCGCGTTTCCACCGACTTCAATTTGTCCATCACTTCGGGTGTCATCAACTCAGCCTCCGGACACGGGCGGCAGAAAAGCCACCTCGTCTCCAGCGTTCACGTGCGTGTGCATGCGCGCATAGGTCGCGTTCACCGCGCACGACACGCTTGTTTCAAACGGCGCCAGTTCCGGATGGGCCGCGACGAGCGCCTGCCACACCTGCCTGACGGTGGCCCCGGCGCCGATCTCGATCGCCACGTCGCCGGCGCCCGCTTTGTCGCGCAACTGCGCGAACAACTTCACGCCGACGCGCATGCCCTGGCCCTCGCCAGTTCCCTGGCCGCCGCGTCGTTCGGATCCGCCACGGCACCTTCGACCCAGGCATCGCCGCCGCCGCTGAAGTACTCGTGCTTCCAGATGGGCGCGATCTGCTTCACGCGCTCGATGACGTACCGGCATACCTCGAACGCGGCCGCACGATGCGCGGCGGCGGCCGCGATGACGATGCTGGCTTCGCCAATTTCGAGCCGGCCGATGCGATGGTGCAGACCCAGTACGACGCCAGGCCACTGATCTTTGGCCTCGCGCCGGATCTGCTCGAACGATTTCAGCGCGAGCGGTTCGTAGGCCTCGTATTCCAGGTGGGTGACCGCGCGTCCCTGGTGGTGCGCCCGCACGAGCCCGGCAAACGACGTCACCGCGCCGCAGCCTTCGCCCTCGGCACCCGAGAGCGCGGCCACGTCGGCCGACAACTTCTCGACCGACAGTGGTTCCCGGGTCACTGCGAGCAGGGGCATCGGGTCAGTTTATCAGTCCAGGGTCCAAGGTCCCGTCCACGGTCCAACGTTCAGTCCGGAGTTCCCAACGGGCCGTGCCCGTGACCGAGGCCGGGCGCGCGTTCGATCGCGCGATGCACGTAGGCTTTCGCCGCGCGCACAGCGGCGAGAAGATCATCGCCCAGCGCGAGGCGTGCGGCGATCGCGGACGCAAACGTGCATCCGGTGCCGTGGGTGTGCGCGGTCTCGAGGCGTGGCGCGCGCAGTTCCTCGCTCGACCGCGCGTCCACGAACAGATCGATCGCGGGTCCCTCGAGGTGGCCGCCTTTGATGACGACGGCGCGGGCGCCGGCGCGCAGGAGGTGGGCCGCGGCCTCGCGCATCGCCGCCACGCTGGTGATGGTGAGACCGGTCAATACCTCGGCTTCGGGAATGTTGGGCGTGAGCACGGCCGCGCGCGGCAGCAACTCCGACCGCAGGGCCGCGACCGCATCGCCGGCCAGGAGCGCGTCGCCGCCTTTCGCGATCATGACGGGGTCGAGCACGACCGGTTCGAGCGTGTGCCGGTCGAGCGCCGCGGCCACCGCGCGGACGATCGCGGCGTTGGCGAGCATGCCGATCTTCGTCGCGGCGATCGTGAAGTCTTCCGCGACGGCGTCGATCTGCGCTGCCACCATCGACGCGTCGACGGCGTGGACCGCGCGCACGCCGAGCGTGTTCTGCGCGGTAATCGCCGTGATCGCGGAGGTGCCGAAGACGCCGAGCGCCTGGAACGTGCGGAGGTCCGCCTGGATCCCGGCGCCGCCGCCCGAATCGCTGCCCGCAATTGTCAGCACCGTCCGCATAACGCTAGAATGCCAGCAATGTCATCCACCGTCATCCAGGGATCGCTGATCGACCGCGCCGCGCGCGTGTCGCCGTTTGGGACCGCGCTCAAAGTCGCGTCCGTCGCGTTCGGCGTCGCGCTGACCGCCGCGGCCGCCCAGTTCACGATGCCGGTGCCGTTCTCGGCGGTGCCGTTCGCGCTCACCCCGATGGCCGTGCTGCTTGTCGGCGCCGCGCTCGGCGCGCGGCTCGGCGCCGCGACCCAGTCGCTTTATCTCCTGGCCGGCATCGCCGGTCTTGATGTGTTCGTGCCCTCGGCGACGTTGCCGCCCGGCGCCGCGCGCCTCGTCGGCCCGACCGGCGGCTTCCTCCTGGCGTATCCGCTGGCGGCGTTCGTCACGGGTTGGCTGGCCGAGCGGGGCTGGGACCGGAAATACGCCTCGTCGGCCCTCGCCATGGTGGCCGGACTTGCGATCATCTACCTCGGCGGCGCGTCCTGGTACACCGCGACCATCACGCATTCGTTCCGCGCCACGCTCGCGACGAGCATCATCCCGTTCGCGCCGATCGACATCGCGAAGATCCTGCTCGCGTCGGCGATTCTGCCCACCGTCTGGAAGACCATCCGCAACTAGCGGATGTAGCCCAGACTGCGCATCCGTTCGATCATTTCCTGATCCAGCGCTTTTCCTGACGCGCGCCGCGCGCTGATCCGCCGCGGCCCGTACGTCGTCACGCTCCGGTCCGGATGCGCGCGGCGGAAGTCGTCCGCGATCAGTCCGGCCATCGGCGGCCCCGCGAGATCGGCGGCGACCGGCACCCCGAGAAGCGACAACACCGTCGCGGCCACCGAGACCGGCGCGCCGGCGGCGCGCGTGCCGCCGGACTTCGCCGGCCGGCCCGCGAGCGCGATCAGGCCGTCGCCGGGCGAGGCGATGCGCCCCGGTTCGGCGACGAGCACGGTGGTGCGCGGCGCGACGTTCATGATGTCGCCCACGAGTCCGTCGAGAAACGCGTAGTACCGCTCGACCGCCTGGACCCGCGCGGACACGGCGGACGGCGCGCCGCCCGCGCTGGCCGCGAGCAGCCCGTGCTGCGCGATATCGAGGCCGGGCAGATACACGACTTCGAGATCCACGCCGGCGAGCAACGGATCGATCGCCAGGTCCGCGATCATCGCGTCGAGTTCAGCCGACCGCGTGACGAGTCCGGCGATCTCCGACGACGACTCGGAGGCGACCGCCGCGGCGGCGCGCGCCGCCGCACGGGTGTGGCGCGACGCCCAGTCCTTCCGCAACGTGTCGTAGAGCGGCGCCGGGGAGATTTCTCCATCGAGCGCACCGCCTTGCTCGAGGCGGAGCAGCGCGCGATCCGACAACACCGTGCCGGCGTCCTCGCCGGTGGTCGCCGCGGGCCAGGTGGCCCACCAGTGAATCACGCTCGTCCGCAGCCCCGTGCGCGCCGCAACTTCCCAGAAGGTCGGAATCCGGCGCTCGCTGCCCGAGGTGATGGCGGGCCGCGTCAGCCGCAGCAGATCCGTGGCGCCCGCGACGAGCGCGCCGGTCCGCGAACTGGGACGCAGCCGGCCTTCGACGCCCGCGAGCTGCCGGCCCTCGAGCGCGTTGATGCCGTGTCGTTCCGGCGGTTGCCCCGTCGCGATCGTCGTCCAGACGCGCGCGGGGTCGCGGTCGGCGTCGGAGGCGAGCGTCGCGCTCGCGCCGGCGAGCAACCGCGAGAACGCCGGCAGCGCGTTCGGCGCGGCCCCGCGCAACCGGTCGAGCAGCGCAAGATCGAGGCCGT
>SCUN01000299.1 GCA_004297655.1 Acidobacteriota bacterium
GGCCCGAGATGACGCGGTCGTGATCGACGCGGCCGAGACTCTGCGCGAGGTCGGCGACAAACGCGAGTTCGCGCGGCGTGCGGGCGGCGAAGTCGGCGTGGCCGCCCTCGGAGGCCGACGGCACGAAATGTCCGTCGATGTTGTGCAGCAGCGCTTCGCCGAGCCCGGTGCCGGCGGCGATGAGCGCCGCGTTGCCCGTCGGCATCTCGACGCCTTCCTGGATCGTCGCGAGTTCGTCGGGTTCGAGGACCGGCACGGCGTGCGCCATCGCCTCGAGGTCGTTGAGCAGCGCCACCGGGCAGTCGAGCGCCTCGCCGATCGGCTCGGCGTCGGCGACCCAGGGCACGTTGACCATGCGCGCGACCATGCCCGTCACCGGGCCGGCCACGCCGAACGCCGCGGCCTTGATCCCGGAGGCGCCCGTCTCTTCGAGAAACGTCGTCACCAGGTCGGGCAGGCTTTCGAAGTCGAGTGTGGCGTATTCGCGGACGATGCGCGGCTCGGGCCGCGATCGCCCCTTGGCGAATACTCCGATCAGCGTCTTCGTGCCACCAACGTCTGCCGACAACAACATGCGCGAGTAGTATTGTCAGGTCGTGAGCGCGCTTCGGCCAACGTCTTTTCTCGCCGGATTCCTGCTCATTTTCCTCAGTACGGCCTGCGGCTCTGGGGCGCCCGACGAGAAGGCGGGCCCGGCCCGCCCGTCCATCCTGTTGATCACCCTCGACACGACCCGCGCGGATGCCATCGGTCCAGCGGCGGCGGGGGTCTCGACCCCGGCGTTCAATGCGCTGGCCGCGCGCGGCCGCGAGTTCCGGCAGGCCTATGCCGCGGTCCCGGAGACCCTGCCGTCGCACACGTCGATGCTGAGCGGCCTCTATCCGGCCGCGCACGGCGTGCACGAAAACGCGCGGCTCGTATCCGAGTCGACGCCGCTCGTGGCGGTCGATCTCAAGGCCGCGGGCTACCGCACCGCCGCCTTCGTCTCGTCGTTCGTGCTCGCACGCCGCTTCGGCCTCGCGCGCGGCTTCGACGTGTACGACGATGAGCTCGCCGCCGGGCAGGCGGAGCGGCCGGCGGCGTCGACGGCCGATCGCGCGATTGCCTATGTTCAATCCCGCATTGCCGATCGCCCGTCGGCGATCGCAGATGGACCGCGTGAGTTTGTGTGGGTGCACTTCAACGACCCGCATGCGCCCTACGCGCCGCCGGAGCCCTTCCGTACCCAGTTTGCCAAGAGCCCCTATCTCGGCGAGATCGCCGCGATGGATCGTGAGATTGGCCGCGTGGTGTCGGCGTTCGAGGCGAATACGCGAGGCCCCGTCGCGATCATCGTCGTGGCCGATCATGGTGAAGGCCTCGGCGAGCATGGCGAGCGCGAGCACGGCCATCTGCTCTACCAATCGACGATGCATGTGCCGATGGTGGTGGTTGGTCCGGGAATCGAGCCGGGCGTCGAGTCAGCACCGGTCAGCGCGCGTGCGATCCATGACACATTGCTCGATTTCGCCGGTCTG
>SCUN01000300.1 GCA_004297655.1 Acidobacteriota bacterium
CTCGCCATTGAGCTGAATCTGGATCGACACAGCGGCTTTAGGTAGTGTATCGTTTTGCTTGTTCTCGCGAGCGACAAGCGTCGCCGAGCACGCCTGATTCATGGACAGTTTTTGGCCCATTCTCATCATGTTAGGACTCGGCGCCGGGTTTGCCGGCGGGTCGGTCCTCCTGTCGCAATTCGTCGGTCCCCGCAAGCCGACCGCTGAGAAGTCGGCGCCGTACGAATGCGGCATGCCGGCGGTCGGCGACGCCCGCGAGCGCCAATCGGTCAAGTTCTACCTCGTGGCGATGATCTTCCTGCTCTTCGACATCGAAGTCGCGTTTCTCTACCCCTGGGCGATGGCGTTTCGCACGCTCGCCTGGACGGGGCTGATCCAGATCGTGGTGTTCTTCGCGCTCCTCCTCGCCGGCTACATCTACGTCTGGCGCAAGGGCGTATTCGACTGGAGCGGGGAGAGACCGCGGTAATGGCCGACATCGAAGTTCCTATTCTCACCACGACCGTCGAGAAGATGGTGCAGTGGGCCCGCCGTTCGGCGATCTGGCCCGTGACCTTCGGTCTGGCGTGCTGCGCGATCGAGATGATGGCGATGGCGGCCGGCCGCTACGACGTCGCGCGCTTCGGCGCCGAAGTGTTCCGCGGATCGCCGCGGCAGTCCGACCTGATGATCATCGCCGGTCGGCTGTCGCGGAAGATGGCGCCGGTCCTGCGCCGCATCTACGATCAGATGCCCGAGCCCAAGTGGGTCATCTCGATGGGCGCGTGCGCCAGCTGCGGCGGCGTGTTCGACAACTACTCGATCGTGCAGGGCGTCGATCAGGTCGTGCCGGTCGACGTCTTCGTCCCCGGATGCCCGCCGCGGCCCGAGGCGCTCATCTACGGGATCGTCCAACTCCAGCGCAAGATCGATCGGTCGAGGATGAGCGCCTAAGCCATGGACGCATCCCGAACCGACGCTGCGTTTCTCGACATCGTTCGCCAGGCCGTGCCGGGCGCCGCCATTGACGTGGTGCCGAGCATCGACATGCCCGCGGCGTCCGTCGATCGGAACCACCTGGTCGCCGTCTGCGACGTGCTGCGCACCCATCCGGACCTGCGGTTTGAGCTTCTTCTGGACGTCACGGCGGTGGATCGGCTGCCGGCCTCGCCGCGGTACGAGATCGTCTACCTCCTCGCGTGTCTCGGCGCGGCGTTTGGCTCCGCGCCGGCGCGCCGCTTGCGTCTGACCGTGCGGCTCGACGCCGACAGCGCCTCGGTGCCGACCGTGTCGGGCGTGTGGCCGTCGGCCAACTGGGCCGAGCGCGAAGTGTTCGACCTGTTCGGCATTCAGTTCGAAGGCCACCCGGATCTCCGGCGCGTGTTGATGCCGGACGATTGGGAAGGGCATCCGCTCCGCAAGGACTACCCGGTGCAGATCCGCAAGGACACGGCGTCGTGGTCCCCGATTCAGCTGACCGAAGAGCAGTTCACGGCCAACATGCGCGCGGCGAGAGAGCACGCCACGCGCGCCGCGCGATCGATTCGCGGCGAGAAACAGTGAAGGCGTCCTAGTGGCCACCCGCACCGAAACGATGACCGTGAACATGGGGCCGCAGCACCCCAGCACGCACGGCGTGCTGCGTCTCGTGCTCGAGCTCGACGGCGAAACCATCGTCAACGCCGAGCCGACCATCGGGTTCCTGCATACGGGCATCGAGAAGACGGCCGAGCAGAAGAAGTGGCAGCAGATCATCCCGCTCGTCGAGCGGATGGACTACCTCGGGCCGCAGAGCAATTCGCTGGCGTTCTGCTTGTCGGCCGAGCGCCTGCTCGGCATCGAAGACCAGATGCCGGAGCGCGTCACCAACATCCGCGTGCTTCTCGCCGAAGTGCAGCGCCTCAGCTCGCACCTCGTGTGGCTCGCGACGCACGCCATGGAAATCGGCGCGGTGTCGGTGATGATGTACGCGTTCCGCGAGCGCGAGCAGATCCTCAACATCTTCGAGATGATCGCCGGCTTCCGCATGTTCCCGAGCTACTTCCGGATCGGCGGCCTGCGCGAAGATCTGCCGCGCGGGTTCCACGGCGTGCTGAAGCCGTTTCTGGAGCAGATGCCCGAGCGGCTCGACGGCTACGAGAAGCTCCTCACGAAGAACCAGGTGTGGACGAAGCGGACCGTCGGCGTGGGCAGGCTCTCGAAGGAAGAGACGCTCGCGATGGGTCTGGTGGGTCCGATGGCGCGCGCCGTCGGCATCCCGTACGACGTCCGCAAGGCCTTCCCGTATCTCAACTACCACTCCTACGATTTCAAGGTGCCGACCGAGACGGCCGGCGACGTGTTCGCGCGGTATCAGGTGAAGCTCGTCGAGATGCGCGAGAGCGTGAAGATCGCGCTCCAGGCGCTCGACCGCATCTCGCCGACCGGTGTCTACGACTGCGGCGACTACCGCATCGTGCCCCCGCCGAAGGATCGCGTGTACACCGAGATGGAAGCGCTCATCCAGCACTTCCTGATCTACTCGCAGGGATTCAACGTGCCGAAGGGCGAGTGCTACGTCCCGGTCGAGGGCCCGCGCGGCGAGCACGGCTTCTACATCGTGTCGGACGGCACCAACCGGCCGGTGCGCATCAAATCGCGCGCGCCGTCGTTCTACGCGTGCCAGGCGCTGCCGATGATGATCAAGGGCGGACTCATCGCCGACGTCATCGCCGTGATCGGCTCCACGGACGTCGTGATGGGAGATGTCGACAGATGACGAAGTCATCGGTGGAGAGAAGATGAGTTTCCATCCCGTAATGGATTACGGCGCGGGCCATCACCAGTCCGCGCGCGAACTGCCGGAAGAAGGCCCGGCATTCTCCTTCACGCCCGCCAACGTCGCGAAGCTCGAAGAGATCTGCTCGCGCTATCCGGCCGAGCATCGGAAGTCCGCGATCATCGCCGCGCTCTATCTGGCGCAGGGACAGCAGGGCTACATCACCCGCGCCGCGATGCGCGCCGTGGCCGCGGCGATTCGCTGCACGACGGCCGAAGTCGAAGACATCGTGTACTTCTACACGATGTTCTACACCCGGCCGGTGGGGAAACACATCGTGCAGGTGTGCCGGACGCTGTCGTGCGCGCTCATGGGCGCCGAGCGCGTGACGGAAGAGCTGTCGAAAGCGCTGAACCTGAAGCCGGGCGAGACCGACGCCGCGAAAGAGTTCACGCTGATCGAGGTCGAGTGCCTCGGCGCGTGCGATCGCGCGCCGGTCGTCGGCGTCAACGACGAATGGCACGAGTGCCAGCGGCCTGAAGACGCGCAGAAGCTCGTCGACGGCCTGCGCGCCCGGGGCGCCGCGTCGCTCACGGGTTGTCATCTGAAAGTGGCGGGCGAGTAATGGAACCCATCCTCACGAAATACGTGAAGCAGCCCGGCGCGGCGACACTCGAGTTCTACACGAAGACGGGCGGCTACGACGCGCTGAAGAAGGCGCTCACGATGACGCCCGACGCCGTGGTGGAGCAGGTCAAGCAGTCGGGTCTGCGCGGCCGCGGCGGCGCCGGGTTTCCGACCGGCATGAAGTGGCAGTTCGTCGACAAGAAGTCGCCGAAGCCGAAGTACATCTGCTGCAACGCGGACGAAAGCGAGCCCGGCACGTTCAAGGACCACGTGCTGATGGAGCGCAACCCGCACCTCGTCTTCGAGGGCTGCCTCATCGCGTGCCACGCGATCGGCGCGAAGGTCGCCTACATCTACATCCGCGGCGAGTTCTACCACGTGCAGCTCGTCCTCGAGCGCGAGCTGGCCAAGGCGCGCGCGGCCGGGTTCATCGGCAAGAACATCTTCGGCACCGGCTTCGACTGCGAGATCTACGTTCATCGCGGCGCCGGCGCGTACGAGGCGGGCGAAGAGACGGCGCTGATCGAGTCGCTCGAAGGCAAGAAGGCGCAGCCGCGGCTGAAGCCGCCGTTTCCGGCGGTCGCCGGTCTCTACGGCTGCCCGACGGCGGTGAACAACGTCGAGACGCTCTGCAACGTGCCGTTCATCATCGCGAACGGCCCGGAGGCGTTCGCCAAGCTCGGGCCGGAGAAGAACGGCGGTCCGAAGCTCTATTGCCTCAGCGGCCACGTCAACAAGCCGGGCGTCTACGAGACGTCGATGCACACGACGGTCCGCGAGCTGATCTACGATCCGAAGTTCGGCGGCGGTATCCGCGGCGGCCATCAGCTCAAGTGCGTGATTCCCGGCGGTTCGTCCGTGCCGGTGCTGCTGCCCGAGCAGCTCGATATTCCGGCCAGCTTCGACGGCGTTGCCGGGGCGGGGTCGATGCTCGGCTCGGCCGGCATGATCGTGATGGACGAGACCACCTGCATGGTGTGGGCGGCGCAGAACCTGCTGTATTTCTACAAACACGAGTCGTGCGGCAAGTGCACGCCGTGCCGCGAGGGCGGCGACTGGCTGCACAAGCTGCTGATGAAGGTGGAGAGCGGTCACGGCGAGATGCGTGACCTCGATCTGCTCCTCTCGGTCGCGAACAACATCGCCGGCAAGACGCTCTGCGCGTTCGGCGACGCCGCCGCGACGCCGGTGCTCACGACCGTGAAGACCTTCCGCGCGGAATACGAAGCGCACATTCGCGAGGGCCGCTGCACGGTGCCGTCCTCCTGGCGAGCCAGCCGTCCTGTGCTCGCGGCGCACTGAGGGACCGCCGTGGCGATCAACTCCTACTTCATCGCGCAGCTGGCCCTGATCGGGTTCACGTTCTTCATGCTGCTGAACTCGGCGGCGGTGATGGTGTATTTCGAGCGCAAGATCGCGGCCTGGGCGCAGCAGCGCTACGGTCCGCATCTGGTCGGCCCGGCCGGCATGCTCCAGCCGATCGCCGACATCGTCAAGCTGATGTTCAAGGAGGAGCTGCGGCCGAAGGCGGCCGACTCGTTCCTGTTCTACCTTGCGCCGATCCTCTGCGCGACGGCGGCCTTCGCCGCCTTCTCGGTCGTGCCGTTCGGCGCCGAGACGACGTTCTTCGGCCTGCTCGACAAGCCGATCGGCCTCGAGGTCACCGACGTCAACGTCGCCGTGCTCGTGATCTTCGCGATCACGTCGATGGGCGTCTACGGCATCGTGCTCGCCGGCTGGGCGTCGAACAGCAAGTACTCGCTGCTCGGCGGCCTGCGCTCGTCGGCGCAGATGATCAGCTACGAGCTGTCCTACGGCCTGTCGCTCGCGTCGATCATCATGCTCGCCGGCACGCTTTCGCTGCGCGGCATCGTCGACGCGCAGGCGGGGTACTGGTTCGGGTTCATCCCGAAGTGGTTCGTGTTCATCCAGCCGCTCGGCTTCTTCATCTTCATGACCGCCGGCGTCGCCGAGACGAACCGCGCGCCGTTCGACTTTCCGGAAGCGGAGCAGGAGCTTGTCGCCGGCTACCACACCGAGTACAGCTCGATGACGTTCGCGCTGTTCTTCATGGCCGAGTACATCAACATGGTCACGGTCTCGGCCGTCGCGACCGATCTGTTCCTCGGCGGCTGGCACGGGCCGTTCCTGCCGGCCTACCTCGGCTGGATCTGGTTCCTCGTCAAGATCGCGGCGTTGCTCTTCTTCTATATCTGGATGCGGTGGACGCTGCCGCGCTACCGCTATGACCAGCTGATGGAATTCGGCTGGAAGTGGCTGCTGCCCCTGGCGGTGCTGAACCTGCTGGTGACCGCGGCGGTCGTGCTGAAGGCGGGGTGGTAGCGATGGCGGGCATCTACTTCTGGATTCTCGCGGCGCTCACCGTGCTCGCCTCGCTCGGCGTCGTGCTGCAGCGCAACCCGATGTACAGCGTGCTGCTGCTGATCGTCTCCTTCGGCGCGCTCTCGGGCCTCTACATCACGCTCAACGCGCCGTTCGTGGCGGCGATTCAGATCATCATCTATGCCGGCGCCATCATGGTGCTGTTCCTCTTCGTCGTCATGCTGCTCAACGTGCCGACCGAGGACCCGCCGCATGGCTACCACGCGCGGCTGCTCGGCGGCGCCGGTCCGCGCTGGTTCGGCGCCGTGCTCGCGCTCGTGCTGGTCGGCGAGCTGATCTACGCGCTGTCGCACCTGCGGGCCACGCCGTTGCCGGGCGGCAACGGCAACACGGCGTCGATCTACCAGATCGGCCTCACGCTGTTCCGCGAGTACGCGTTTGCGTTCGAAGTGACGTCGGTGCTGATCCTGCTGGCGATGGTCGGCGCGGTCATTCTGGCCCGGAAGGAGAGCTAGCGTGATTCCCGAGCCGACCCTCAACCATTACCTGCTGCTCTCGGCCGTGCTGTTCTCGATCGGCACCGTCGGCGTGTTCCTGCGCCGCAACCTGATCACGATCCTGCTCTCGATCGAAGTGATGCTGAACGCGGTGAACCTGACGTTCGTCGCGGTCGATCGGTATCTCAACGCGGTCAACGGACAGATCATCGTGTTCTTCGTCATGACCGTGGCGGCCGCGGAAGCGGCCGTCGGACTCGCCATCGTGATTGCGCTGTTCCGCCACAAGGACACGCTCAATCCGGATGCCTTCACGAACCTGAAGTGGTGAGCGACTCACACATGTTGCTGCTGATCCCGCTCATCCCGTTTCTCGGCTTCCTGGTCAACGCCTCGATCGGCCGGCGCTGGTCGAAGGGCGTGTCCGGCGGCGTGGCCACCGGCGCGATGGCCGGCGCGTTCGTCGTCGCCGCCATGTCGGTGTGGCAGCTCTGGCATCTCGAGCCGGTGGGCGGCGTCCGCGCGATCGAGCAGACGGTCTTCAACTGGCTGCAATCCGACACGCTCCACATTCCGCTCGCGTTCCGGCTCGATCCGCTGTCGTCGCTGATGGTGCTCGTGGTGACGGGCATCGGCACGTTGATTCACCTGTATTCGACGGCCTACATGCACGAGGAGACCAGCCCGGAATACGCGCGCTACTTCTCGTACCTCAACCTCTTCGCGTCGTTCATGCTCGTGCTGGTGCTCGGCGCCAGCTTCCCGGTGATGTTCATCGGGTGGGAAGGCGTGGGCCTCTGCTCCTACCTGTTGATCGGCTTCTATTTCGTGAAGCCCTCGGCCGCCGACGCCGGCAAGAAGGCGTTCATCGTCAATCGTGTCGGCGACTTCGGCTTCATCCTCGGCATGCTGCTGATCTTCTCGATGTTCGGCACGCTCGATTTCCAGGGCGTGGCCAACGCGGTCTCCGTGCTGCCGGCGGAAGAGACCTGGGGCCTCGTTTCGATCGCGACGCTGCTGCTCTTCGTCGGCGCCACGGGCAAGTCCGCGCAGATTCCGCTCTACGTGTGGCTGCCGGACGCGATGGAGGGCCCGACGCCGGTCTCGGCGCTGATCCATGCGGCGACGATGGTCACCGCGGGCGTGTACATGATCGGCCGCAACGCCGTGCTCTTCTCGCACGCGCCCGAGACGATGGGCGTGATCGCGATCGTCGGCTGCGTCACGGCGCTCGTCGCCGGCACGATTGGCCTGGTGCAGAACGACATCAAGCGCGTCCTCGCATATTCGACCGTTTCGCAGCTCGGCTACATGTTCCTGGCGATGGGCGTCGGCGCGTTCGCCGGCGGCATCTTCCATCTCTACACGCACGCGTTCTTCAAGGCGCTGCTGTTCCTCGGTTCCGGCGCGGTGATCCACGCGCTCCACGGCGAACAGGACCTCCGCAAGATGGGCGGCCTCCGCAGGGAACTGCCGATCACGTACTGGACATTCCTCATCGGCACGCTTGCGATCGCCGGTGTGCCGCTGCTGTCGGGCTTCTTCTCGAAGGACGAGATCCTCTGGAAGACCTTCGAGAGTGGTCACACCGTGCTGTACGCGCTCGCGGTCCTGACGGCGTTTCTCACGGCGACCTACATGTTCAGGTTGCTGTACATGTGCTTCTTCGGCGAGAGCCGGGCCAACTCTCACGCCGGCGATTCTCACTCCCACAATTCTCACTCCCACAATGGCAAGGGGCATCTCCATGACGCCCCGGCAGCCATGGCCATTGCCCTTGTGGTCCTGGCCGGCGGTTCCGTGCTCGCCGGCTATGTCGGCGTGCCGCGTGTGCTCAAGGGCGAGAACCGCATCGAGTCGTACCTCGAGCCGAGTTTCGTGGCGCAGACCGGGCACCGCGAGGGAGTGCCTGCGGTGACGGTCGATGGTGTTCCGGTGACCGTGCCGCCCCTTCTGGAGAACGCGGAGCCCGAGCATGCCGCGTCGCCGATGGAACTTCCGCTTATGGGGTTGTCCGTGCTGGTCGCTTTTGCAGGCATCGGCCTCGCGACGCTCTTTTTCAACAGGAGGCCCGAACTCGCCGACGCGATGGCCGCGCGGTTCAGCGGCGTGCACAAGCTGCTGCTCAACAAGTACTACGTCGACGAACTCTACGACGCCGTCATCGTGCAGCCCATCAAGCGCGTGTCGTCGGGGGTCTTGTGGCGCGGCGTTGACGCCGGCCTCATCGACGGCAGCGTGAACGCCGTCGGCCTGATCGTGCGCGGCTGGAGCGCCGTGCTGCGCCGGGTCCAGACCGGCTCGGTGCGCGCCTACGCCATGTCCCTCTTTGTCGGCGTCGTCGTGATCGTCGGCTACTACCTCAGAGTGTGGATGCGATGACGATGCCCGTGCTGACGCTGCTCGTCCTGCTGCCGGTCATCGGCGCGGTCCTGGTCCTCCTGCTGGGGAAGGGCCGCGACCAGGCCGTCCGGCAGATCACGCTGATCGTCTCGCTGATCACGTTCGCGCTGAGCCTGTACATGTGGACGCGGTTCGACCCGTCGTCGGCGGACTACCAGTTCGTCGAGCGCCACAGCTGGCTGCCGGACTTCGGCATCTCGTACCACCTCGGCGTGGACGGCATCAGCCTGCTGCTCGTCGTGCTGACGACGTTCCTGACGCCGATCGCGCTGCTCAGTTCCTGGGAATCGGTGCGCGAGCGCGTCGCGCTGTTCTCGTTCTTCATGCTGACGCTCGAAGCCGCCATGATCGGCGTCTTCGTCTCGCTCGACCTGTTCCTCTTCTACATCTTCTGGGATGCGATGTTGATCCCGATGTACTTCCTCATCGGCATCTGGGGGTACGAGCAGCGCATCTACGCGGCCATCAAGTTCATCCTCTACACGATGGCCGGCAGCGTGCTGATGCTGCTGGCGATCATCGCGCTCGCGTACTACCACCAGAGCGTGACGGGCGTCGTGAGTTTCGATCTGCAGGATCTCTACGCGCTGAACATCCCGGTGCAGTTGCAGACCTGGTTCTTCCTTGCGTTCGCGGTGGCGTTTGCCATCAAAGTGCCGCTGTTCCCGTTCCACACGTGGCTGCCTGACGCGCACGTGCAGGCGCCGACCGCCGGCTCCGTCATTCTGGCCGGCGTGCTCCTGAAGATGGGCACGTACGGTCTCCTGCGCTTCGCGTTCCCGCTCTTCCCGGTCGCGGCGCTGCAGTGGGCGCCGGTGATCGCGCTGCTGGCCGTCATCGGCATCGTCTACGGCGCGCTCGTGGCGATGGTGCAGCCCGACATGAAGAAGCTGGTCGCCTACTCGTCGGTGAGCCATCTCGGCGTTGTCGTCCTCGGACTGTGCGCGCTCAACGTGCAGGGCGTGCAGGGCGCGGTCTACCAGATGCTGGCGCACGGCGTCTCGACCGGCGGCCTGTTCCTCATCGTGGGCATGTTGTCCGACCGGCGTCACACGAAGCTCATCGCCGAGTACGGCGGTCTCAAGGCGGTCACGCCCCAGCTCGTGGCCGCGTTCCTGCTCGTGACCCTGGCGTCGATCGCGCTGCCCGGCATGAACGGGTTCGTCGGTGAGTTCCTCATCCTGCTCGGTTCCTTCCAGAGCACGCACATCTCGCACTGGTTCGCCGTCGCCGCGGCGACCGGCGTCATTCTCTCGGCGGTCTACATGCTCTGGATGTTCCAGCGCGTCAACTACGGCCCGATCACGAACCCGAAGAACACCGGGTTGCGCGATCTCAGCCTGCGCGAGTGGGTCGTGATCGTCCCGATCATCGCCATGGCGGTGCTGATGGGCGTGATGCCGGGCCTGTTCCTGCGGCCGATGGAAGCGTCGGTGCGCAAGGTCGTGCAGCATGTCGTGGGCGCGAACGTGCAGATGAACGCGGAGAACCGGTGATGCCGATGAACGATTTCACCGCCGTCGTCCCCGTCATTATCGTCGTGCTGTCGGCCTGCGCCGTCATGCTCGCGGAGGCGTTCCGTCGCAAGCACGAAGACATGCCGATGGGCCTGCTGGCCATCATCGGTTTGCTCGGCGCGCTGGCGTCGTCCGTGCTGCTATGGAACCGGCACCTCGTCGGCTTCGGCGTCGTCTCGGCGGACAACTTCTCGTTGTTCTTCAACGTCACGATCTGCGTGATCGGGCTGCTGACCGTTCTGCTGTCGATGGGCCCGGCGGAGCGAGACGGACTGCCGGTGGGCGAGTACTACGCGCTCATGCTGTTCTCGATTTCCGGCATGATGCTGATGGGATCGGCGAAGGACCTGCTCGTGATCTTCCTTGCCCTCGAGATCATGTCGCTCGGCGTCTACGTGCTGACGGCGATCAAACGCTCGAGCGAGGATTCCGCGGAGGCGGGCTTCAAGTACTTCGTGCTCGGCGCCTTCTCGAGCGCGTTCTTCCTCTACGGCATCGCGTTCGCCTACGCGACGACCGGCACGACGAAGCTCGATGAGCTCGGCCTGCGGATTGCGGCCACGGCGCTCGAGCCGAACCTGCTCCTGATTTTGTCGCTGGTGTTCCTGCTCGTCGGATTTGCGTTCAAGGTGGCCGCCGTGCCGTTCCACATGTGGACGCCGGATGCCTATCAGGGCGCCCCGACGCTCGTGACCGGCTTCATGTCCACGGGCGTGAAGGCCGCCGCCTTCGCGGCTTTCGTCCGCGTGTTCCTCTCCACGTTCGAGCCGCTGCGCGGCGAGTGGGTGCCGGTCGTCTCGGCGCTCGCGGGGTTGACCATGATCCTGGGCACGGTGGTCGGCGTCGCGCAGACGAGCGTCAAGCGCATGCTCGCGTATTCGAGCATCGCGCACGGCGGTTATCTGCTGGTCGGTCTGGTCGCCGCGAACGCCGCGGGGAAAGCGTCGATCCTCTTCTATCTCGTGTCGTACGCGCTGACCAATCTCGGCGCCTTCGGCATCCTGTCCGCGCTCTCGTCGCCGGATCGTCCCCATGACGACGTGCGGGATTTTGCGGGGTTGGGGAAGGACCGGCCCGCGCTGGCCGCGCTGCTGACCGTGTTTCTGCTGTCGCTCGGCGGCTTCCCGCCGACGGTTGGCTTCATTGCCAAGTGGTACATCTTCAACGCCGCGATTCAGGAGCACATGGTGGCCCTGGCGATTCTCGGCGTGCTTACGAGTGTCGTCTCGGTCTTCTTCTACCTGCGCATCGTCGTGATGATGTACATGGTGGACGAGGCCGCGCCGGGCCATCGGCCGGCGCTGTCGGTGCCCGTGATGATCGGGCTTTTTGTGGCGGTGCTTGGCGTGTTCTACTTGGGCGTGATGCCGGGCCAACTCCTGTCGCTCGCAGCCAATTCGGTGGCGTCCATCTTCTAGATGCCCAAGATCCCGGACCGCGTGCTGCCCGACCAGCCGACGCACCGTCCGCTCGACCGGTTCTGGCCGTACGCCGAGTTGTCGGAGCAGCCGTCCGACGAGGAACTGGCCGCGCTCCATCCGGAGCTGCGCGAGGCGATCTTCGGCGCCTCGGCGCTGCCGTTTTCGATCACGATCTCGTTTCCCAGATTTGAGGGCGATCAGTACCCGAAGGCGATGGAACTGGCCGCCGGCGCGGATGAGCGCAAGGACGTGGGCGCGGACGCCGCGTTCCGGCACCTGGCGACATTCTTTCCGGGTGAACATCCGGCGCGCTTGCGCGATTTGTATGACGTGGTCGGCGGTGTACCGGGATCGGAAGTGCTGATCGACGGCAAGCCGGTGCCGTTCGCCAGAGAACTCTGGCTGCCGCTCGTCTGGTTTCTGATTCGTTAGGTCTTGCGGAAGTTTTCTTGCTGAAGAGTTGGCTGGCTGGACTTGCTGGTGGGGAAGGTAGGAGGCCGGATCTGACTCCGGCCCCCAACCAAGGTAGTTCAGTTCGCTTTGGTGACGTTGCCCGCCTGCGGCCCCTTCGGACCGTCGACGATTTCAAATTCGACCGCCTGACCCTCTTCCAGCGTCCGGAAACCGGCGCCCTGGATGGCCGAGAAGTGGACGAACACGTCGTTGCCACCTTCGCGCTCGATGAACCCGTAACCCTTAGCGTTGTTGAACCACTTGACCTTACCGACAATTCGCGACATCGTACTTTTCCTTACTCAAACGCGGCGGAGACCGCCGCAGTACCACCAGACGCCAATTCGCGGGCGCGACTGGGGGCTATAAACAAAAAAAGGACCGCAACACGCGGTCCATCTTTCGACGCTTGCCCGCTTCCGTCAGGTCTACAGCCTATTCTGGCGGGGGGGTATTGTCAACCGAGGCCATGCGCGCACTTCTAAGCGTTTCTGACAAGTCCGGACTCATCCCGTTCGCCCAGCGGCTGGCCGCCATGGGGTGCGAGCTCGTGTCGACCGGCGGTACCGCTAAGGCGTTGGCCGATGCGGGGTTAGCGGTGATCAACGTCTCGGAGGTGACCGGGTTTCCCGAGATGATGGATGGTCGCGTCAAGACGCTGCATCCGAAGGTGCACGGCGGCATCCTGGCGCGGCGGAACCGGCCGGACGACCTCGCCGCTATTGCCGGTCACGGGATCACCCCGATCGATCTTGTGGTGGTGAATCTTTACCCATTTGCCGCCGCCGCTGCCAAGCCCAACTTGCCGTTCGATCATCTGATCGAAGAAATCGACATCGGTGGCCCCAGTATGGTCCGCGCCGCGGCGAAGAACTTCCGTGACGTGCTCGTCGTGGTGGACCCGGCCGACTACGAGCGCGTGGCCGGCGCGCTCGAGCAGGGCCGCGCCGACGACGTGCTTCGGTTCGATCTGGCGCGAAAGGCGCTCGGCCATACGGCGGCCTACGACACGACGATCGCGTCCACGCTCGCCGAGGTCCGTCACGACGGCCAGGGATTCGTCCGCGAGCGCGCGGATCTTCCGAAGATCTGGACGCCGGCGCTGACGAAGCTCCGTGATCTTCGCTACGGCGAGAACCCGCATCAAAAAGGCGCGCTCTACGGAAATCCGCAGGTGCACGGGTTCACGGGTGCGCAGGTGCACCAGGGCAAGGAACTCTCGTTCACGAATCTCCTCGACTTGGACGCGGCGGTTCGTATTTCGCTCGAGTTCAGCGAACCGGTGGCGGTGGTGATCAAGCACACGAATCCCTGCGGCGTGGCGACCGGCGCGGATGCGGCGTCGGCCTATCTTCGCGCGCGCGACGCTGACTCGCTCTCCGCATTCGGCGGCATCGTGGGGCTGAACCGGCCCATCGACGTCACCGTCGCGAAAGCCCTGACGTCATCCTTTATTGAAGCCGTCATCGCGCCGTCGATCGAGCCGACGGGTGAGGCCTTGAAGATCCTGTCCGCCAAGCCGAACATGCGCGTCGTCACCGCGACGTTCGACGGGCTCGAGCACGCGCTCGACGCGCGCACCATCCTCGGCGCATGGCTCGTGCAGACGCGCGACAGCGTCACTGAAGCCCGCGATGTGTGGCCGCACGCGCCCGAGGAGCCGAAAGTCGTGACGAAGCGCGGACCCACCCGCGACGAGTGGGAGGCGCTGCGTTTCGCCTGGCGCGTGTGCGCGCACGTGAAATCGAACACGATTCTCTTCGCATCGAAGGACCAGACGCTGGCGGTCGGCGCGGGCCAGATGAGCCGCGTGGACGCCGTGAAGGTCGCCGTGATGAAGGCGGCCGAAAAGCTGCGAGGCTCGGTCGTCGCCTCCGACGCGTTCTTTCCGTTTCGCGACGGGCTCGACGCGCTGGCGGCCGCCGGCGCCACGGCCGTCGTGCAACCGGGTGGGTCCGTGAAGGACGCCGACGTCATCGCCGCGGCGAACGAGCACAATCTGGCGATGGTCTTCACCGGTCACCGGCACTTCCGGCACTAACCGATGACCGCCCTCAGAGCGCTGCTCGTCGCGTCCGCGATCCTCCTGTTCGTGGACTTGGGCGGCTCCACGATTTGGGACGCGAACGAGGCGTTCTATGTCGAGACGCCCCGGCAGATGGTCCTGACGCACGACTACGTCAACCCGAGCTTCAACGGCCAGCCGCGCTTCAACAAGCCGGTGCTGAGCTACTGGATTGTCGCCGGGTTCTACAAGGTGCTGGGCGTGAGCGTGACGGCCGAGCGCGTCGCCATCGCGTTCGGCGCCGTGCTTCTGATCGGCGCGACGTTCGTCATCGGCAGAACGCTCGGGGGACCGAACGCCGGCGTGATCGCGGCGCTCGTGCTCGCCTCGGCGCCGCGCGTCATGCTCTGGAGCCGGCGGATCTTCATCGACGTCTGGTTCGCGAGCTTCCTCGCGCTTGCGCTGATGTGCTTCGTGCTCGCCGACGCGTATCCGGCGAGGCGTCGTCTCGCGTTGATCGGCATGTACATCGCCATCGGGCTGGCGGTGCTGACGAAAGGACCCGTGGCGCTCGCGTTGCCGGGTCTCGCCCTGCTCGTGCACTTGACGATGACGAGGACACTGCGCGATCTCCGCACGATGGTCCCGATCGGCGCGGTCATCATCGCCGCCATCGTCGCGCCGTGGTACGTCGCGGACTACCAGCAGCACGGGTGGGCGCACATTCGGGAGTTCTTCATCGGGGAGAATCTGGGCCGCTACACCGAGACCGTCGGGTTTCAGAATCGCGGGCCGTTCTTCTACGTTCCGGTGCTGCTGTCCGACCTCACGCCGTGGTCCCTGTTCCTGCCGGCGGCGCTCTGGCTCGCGTGGCGCGAGCGTCGTCCGGACCTGCGTTTGATGGTGATCTGGATCGCGGTCTTCGCCGGCGTGTTCACGCTGTCGAAGACGAAGCAGGACCTCTACATCTTCCCGGCCGCGCCGGCGATCGCGGCGCTGATCGGCGTGCTCATCGACCGGACCGCTCGCGCCGGCGCCGGACGGTGGCGCGACGCGGAGGGACGGCTCGCCCGCGGCGGCGCGCTCGTGACGTCACTATTGCTGGTGGCGCTCGGCGCGTTGGCGATTCAACTCACGTGGCTGACCGACGCGGTGCCGAACCTGCGCGCCGCCGCCGTTGTCGGCGGGGTGCTGATCGCCGGCGGCGTGCTGTCGGCGGCGCTCGCGTTTCGCGCGCGTCTCGTGACGGTCGCGCTGGCGCTCGGCGCGACGGCCGTCGTCGTCAACTGGCTGCTGGTGCTGTTCGTCATGCGTCCCTTCGAGGCCTTCAAGCCCGTGGCGCCGATGAGCGAGTGGCTGCGCGAACACGCGGGCGCGACCACGGTGGTGGCGCACTACCGCACGCAGCTGCCCAGCATGACCTATTACCTCGGGCGGCCCGTGACGCAGGTCTTCGACCCCGACGCGATGACCCGGCTCATCGACCGCGAGCCCGGGCTGTACGTGATGGCGCGCCCAGGTGAAATCGCCGAAATCATGGCGCGCAACGGCGTGCCCGTGTGCGTGGTGCAGAAGCGCCCGCTGCCGGTCTTCGACGCCAAGCTGAGTGAAATCCGAAGCGGCCGCC
Organism: Acidobacteriota bacterium; assembly: GCA_004297655.1. Classification (GTDB taxonomy): domain Bacteria; phylum Acidobacteriota; class Vicinamibacteria; order Vicinamibacterales; family SCN-69-37; genus SCUN01. The sequence continues at coordinate 15,631 of SCUN01000300.1, forward strand.
TGCCGGAGATCTGGCTGGCGGGCATCAAGAACGTGTGCAAGTAGGCCTTATGAAGTAGGCGGAGGGCTTCAGCCCTCCGCGCGTCCGGCGGGCTGAAGCCCGCCGGCTACTGGCGGGTCCGAGTTTGCGACAGATCTCCGACGCTCACCGTTGCCGTGCCGAAACGGCTGACCGCGACGCCGGCCGCCAGGTTGGCGAACTCGGC
>SCUN01000301.1 GCA_004297655.1 Acidobacteriota bacterium
TCGGCGGTCTCGAGCCAACCGGCGCGTTTGGCGATCATACCGAGCGCGAGAAAGATGAGTGTTCCGCCGATCATCACGCCCGCGCCGCGGAAACCGTCGGCGACAGTTTGCGGTTCGTTGCGCGTCAAGCAGGCGGTCCTGAGAACAGATGGCATCTTCTTCTCCTTCATGAACCGGGCGTCTATCGCACCGGCAATCAAGTCAACGGCACCGCCAATCGTCAGCGGGCGATCGCCCACCAATTCGACAAGCTCGTCGCCGTAGCGTTCGCGCCACTCGCGCGGGTAGAGCTTCAAATACCAGGTCACGACGTGGCGAGCCTCGCGCGCCCGATCTTCGCCACGGCGCGCATTGCCTCGAGCCGATGGGCCAGCACGCGATGGCCGGATGTCGTGAGCTTGTACGGCCGGCGGCGATCCTCCGACGGCAGGGGCTCGATCCAGCCCTTGGCTTCGAGCCGCGTGATGCCGCCGTAGAGCGTCCCGGGCCCAAGCTTCTGGCCCGACACCTCGGCGATGTCCTGCGTCATCGCGTAACCATGCTTCGGGCCGTCGGCGAGCGAGATCATGATGAGCAGCGCCGGCTCGGAGAAGCGGCCCAGGTCCTGGAGTTCGTCGGTCGGTTTCTTCATTGCTACGTCCTACGTAATACTACGTCTTACGTAGTAGCGTCAAGGAAGTTCTATGATGGGGGCCGCATGAGCGGATGGCGACGGCGACTGCTCCCTCTCCTGATCGTCCTCCCGGCGCTCGTCGCATACCGGAACAGCTTCGACGGCGTGTTCGTCTTCGACGATCGCCCGTCGATCGTCGACAACCCGTCGGTCCACAACGCGGCGCCGTGGGCGCATCCGTGGAAGGCCATGCAGGCCCCGCGCAACATCACGCTGTCCGGCCGGCCGGTCGCCAGCTTCACGTTCGCGCTCAACTACGCGCTCGCGCCGGCGAACGTGCGCGATGTGTTCGACCCGCCGCCGCCAGGCAGCCTGGCGTCGCCGCTCCCCTTCCAGCGGAACGCGTGGGGCTACCACGCGACGAATCTCGCGATCCACCTGATCGCGACGTTGCTGCTCTTCGGCGTGGTCAACCGCACGCTGAAGTCGCCGATCGTCGCCGGCGCCACGGCGATCATCTGGTCGGTGCATCCGCTCACGACCGGCGCGGTCACCTACATCGTTCAGCGCGTCGAATCGCTGATGGCCCTGTTCCTGTTGCTCACGCTCTATTGCGCCATCCGCGCCTGGGAATCGAAGCGGTGGATGATCCCCGCCGTGCTGGCGTGCGCGCTCGGCATGGGCTCGAAGGAAGCCATGGTCGGCGCGCCGCTGATCGTCGTCGCGTGGGATTGGGTGTTCACGCGCGGCACGATGGCCGAGCAGTACCGCGAGCGCTGGCTCCTCTATCTGGGACTGGCGGCCACATGGCTCGTGCTGGCGGCGCTCGTGGCGATGGATCCGCGGCCGCTCTCGAGCGGATTCCACTTTCCTGACTGGCCGTGGCCGACGTACTTCCTCACGCAATGCGGCGTGATCGTGCAATACCTTCGGCTCGCGATCTGGCCGACTCCGCTCGTGCTCGACTACGACGTCCGCGCGGTCACGGCGTTCACGCAGGTGGCGCTCCAATTCCTGTTCCTCACGGCGCTATTCGTCGTCTCCTGCTGGGGATTTGCGCGGCGCCACGCGCTCGGGTTCGCCGGCCTCGGCTTCTTCATCCTGCTGGCGCCGACATCGAGCGTGCTGCCGATCGTCACGGAAATCGCCGCCGAGCATCGCATGTACCTGCCGCTGGCGCTCATCGTCGCGGCGGCGCTGGCGTCCCTGTCGACATGGCTCGCCCGGAAACGGCCGCGGGACCGCGGGTGGTTCATCTTCGGCAACGTGACCGCGGCGATCCTGATCGTGTCGGCCCTGGCGACCGACAGGCGCAACGCGGTCTACGCGACTGACGCCGGCATCTGGTTCGACACGGTCCAGAAGCAGCCGCACAATGCGCGCGCTCGAAACAACTACGCCTCGGATCTTCTGAAATCCGGCCAGCCGCGAGCCGCCGAAGAGCATCTGCGGGTTGCCGTGGCGGAATCGCCGAAGTTCGCCGAAGCCGAGGCGAATCTCGGCGTCGCGCTCGCCACGCAGGGGAAAGCCATCGAGGCGCTGCCCCACTTCGAACGCGCGCTCGAGATCAACCCGTTCTACACGGCCGCTTACGAGAACATCGCCGAAGCCTACGGCTTCCAGAAGCAGCTCGCGAAAGCCGTGAAGTACTTCATCAAGGCGCTCGATCAACGGCCAGACGATGTGGCGCTGCTGAACAAGGCGGCGTGGATCCTGGCCACGGCCGTCGATCCGGCGGCACGCGACGGGAATCAGGCGATCGTCTATGCCGAACACGCCGTCACGCTCACCGAACGGCGCGACGCGAGCTCGCTCGACACGCTCGCCGCTGCCTATGCCGAAGCAGGGCGCTTCGACGAGGCGATCGCGACCGGCGCGGCGGCGCTCGAACTCGCGCAGTCGCGCGGCGACCAGGCATTCCCGGCGGAGCTGGCCGCGCGCCTCGCGCTCTATCGGGCGCACAAGCCGGTCAGGATGTAGCCCGATGAAAGTCCGGACGTTCTATCGCCTGTCGGTCTGGCTGCCGCTCCTGCTGCCGCTCGCCGCCGCCGCGTTGTTCGGCGATCAGCCGGGCGCCATCGGGTCGCTGCTCTACATCTCGTTCTTTTTTGGAGGATTGCCGTACGCCCTGCTCGCGATCTGGGCGACGTGGTGGATCGGCGGCAGACCTGAAGAGGACATCCGCATACTCATGTTCATGATGCCGCTCGTGATGCTGGGCGCCTACGTCCTGTTCATCGCGGTGATCGGGGCCGTGAACGGGAAGGGCGACAAGGCGCTCTCGATGATCAGTATCGGCGCGGCCGTGATCATCCCGCTGGGATTTGCCTACGTCGGGCTGGTCGCCGCGCTCCGCTGGATGCTCAAGAAGTTCATCG
>SCUN01000302.1 GCA_004297655.1 Acidobacteriota bacterium
CGCCTCGTCGCCGATCACCGTCGCGCCGGCCTTCGCGGCCAGGGCATACACACGCGCCGCATCGGCGGGCGACAACATCGCGCCCGTCGGATTGTGCGGCGTGTTGACGACGATCAGTTTCGTCCGGGGCGTGATCATCTTCTCGAGCGCGTCGACGTCGTAGCGATACCCCGTCTCGGGGCCGACATGCCACAGCGACACGTCGCAGCCGATCGCGCGCGGCACTTCGTAGAGCTGTTGGTACGCGGGATACGGCGCGATGACGTGATCGCCGGCGTCGAGCAGGACGTTGTAGAGGAGGTAGTTCGCCTCGATCGCGCCCGTCGTGACGAGAATGTGCTCCGCGTCTCCGCGTGAGTACGTCGCCGCCAGCATCGTCCGCAACGCGATCGTGCCGCGCGCTTCGCTGTAGCCGAGCGGGATCGCGAGCAGCCGCTCGATCGCCGCCGCCCGCTCGGCCGGCGGCTCGAAGTCCAGCAGGTCGTTGGTCGAGAGCGGCAGGATCCCGCTTTCGGCGATGTCGAACTTCACGTTCGTCTCGTGCCGGGTCATCCACCGTTCGAGGAGAAAAGGCGGCAGTCTCATTCGGGACATCTTATTGGCACGCGGCTTGATCTACTAGGCGTCATGACTGCAAAACGCCTCTTCTCTGGGAAGTTTTTTCCGGGTGTCATCGCAGGCGTCCTGTTGTTACTCGCCGCCGGATGTGCCACCAAGACGATCAACCACGTCCTCGCCGACCCCTCTCGGTATCGGAACGGTGAGGTGCGCCTGAAGGGCACGGTCGTGGACAGCTACTCGATCGCAGCCCGCGGCGCCTACCAGCTCTCGGACGGCACCGGCCGGCTCTGGATCATCTCGTCGCACGGCGTGCCGCGCACGGGCGCTTCAGTGAAAGTGACCGGCCGCATTCGCGAAGGCGCGAACCTCGGCAACGCCGGCGGTCGGCTCAACCTGCCGCCCGGCGTCGCGTCGGGCGTCGTGATGATCGAGTCATCGCACAAAGCAAAACGCTAGCGCACATTGCCCATTCCCCGATTACCAGATTATCTATTGGGTTAATTGGCGTCCCCATCGGGATTCGAACCCGAGTCTCGGCCTTGAAAGGGCCGCGTCCTAGGCCTCTGGACGATGGGGACGACTGATTGAACGAGGCGAACCTTTCAACAATAACAGAATAGGATGTGCCGATGCGACTGTTGGCAGCAGTTGGTTTCAGCATTCTCGTTCTGACCCCCGCGCCCTTTGCGGCCCAGCGCGGCGCGGCCGCCGCCCCCTTCCGGATCGAAGAAGCCACCGTGGCCGGCATCGAAGCCGCGCTCAAGTCCCGCCGCATCACGTGCCACGCGCTGGTTGACGCCTATCTCAAACGCATCGACGCGTACGACAAGCAAGGGCCGGACATCAACGCGATCGTGCTCGTGAATCCCAACGCGCTGGCCGAAGCCGATGCGCTCGACGCGAAGCAACGCGCCGGCGGCCTCGTCGGCCCGCTCCACTGCATCCCGACGATCGTGAAAGACAACTTCGAGACGATCGGACTCCAGAGCGCGTCGGGCTCGCTCTCGCTCAAAGGCTTTGTGTCGAATAAAGACGCGTTCCTCGTGAAGCGCATGAAGGACGCCGGCGCCATCGTGCTCGCCAAATCGAACATGGCGGAGTTCGCGTTCTCCCCGCTCGAGACCGTCAGCTCCATCCTGCCCGGCTACACGCACAACCCGTACGCGCTCGATCGCGTCACCGCGGGATCGAGCGGCGGCACGGCCGCGGCCGTCGCCGCCAATTTCGGCGCCGTCGGTCTCGGCTCCGACACCGGCAACTCGATCCGCGGACCGTCCTCGCATCAGATCGGAAGAGCAC
>SCUN01000303.1 GCA_004297655.1 Acidobacteriota bacterium
GTCGCCGCCTTGCAGCGCGCGCAGGCCGCCGTGAATCGTGCGCTGGTGATTCGCCGAGACGCCGCCGCCAAAATCGCCGCGATCGACGAGCGCCGTGCGAAAGCCGCGGGCTGCCGCGTCGTACGCCGCGAACAGCCCGTGAATGCCGGCGCCGACGACGAGCACGTCGTACGAGTCACGGGTGAGCTGAACGGGGTCGCGGCGCATCGTCAATCGAGAAAACTATCCTATAGTAGCGGCGTGTCCGGGAACGACCGCGTCCGCGCGTATTGGCAAGCACACATCCACGATCTTGACATCAGCTCGCATGCGCCCGGCACGGCCGGGTTCTTCGCGGATCTCGATCAATATCACTTCGAGAAGCTGCACCATCTGCTTCGGCTCGTCGATTTCTCGGCATGGAAAGCGAAGGACGTTCTGGATCTCGGGTGCGGGGCGGGCGTCGAGGTCGTGCGCTTCGCCCGCGCCGGCGCGCGGGTCGTCGGCGTGGACATCGCGGAGAGCGCCGTCGCGCTGACGCGACAGAACCTGGCGCAGCAGGGCCTGACCGCGACGGTGGAAGTCGCCGACGGCGAGGCGCTGCCGTTCAAGGACGGGTCATTCGATTTCGTCTACGCCCACGGCGTGATCCAGTACACGAACGACGACCGTGCGCTGGCGAAGGAAGTGCATCGCGTCCTGAGACCCGGCGGGCTGGCGCTGTTCCAGGTCTACAACCGCATCTCCTGGCTGAACGCGCTGTCGAAGGTCATGAAGACGCCGCTCGAACACGAAGACGCGCCGGTGTTGAAGCGGTACTCGATCGGCGAGCTCCGCGAACTCGTGTCTGGGTTCTCGACGGTTGAAATCGTTCCCGAGCGCTTCCCGGTCAAATCCCGCCTGCACAAAGGCTGGAAGGGCGCGGCGTTCAACACCTTCTTCGTCGGCACGTTCAATACGCTTCCGCGCGCGTGGGTTCGCCGGTTCGGATGGCACCTGCTCGCGTTCTGCCGGAAGTGAGCCGATGGCGATGGAGATGATTCACGCGGACGCGCACGGCAACGATTTCCTGCTCGTGAACGAAGCCGACGTGCCGCCCGGAACGGACCGCGGCGCGCTGGCGCGGCGAGTATGCCTGCGAACGCCGGGCCCCGGGGCTGACGGGCTCATCTTCTACACGCACGGCGTCTCCAGCACCCGCATGCAGTTGCGCAACGCCGACGGCAGCTACTCGGAAGTCTCGGGCAACGGCGTGCGCTGCCTGGGCGCCTCGATCGCCGAGCGCCGCAATCTCGCGGATGGCGCCCAGATCACGATCGACACCGACGCGGGCGCGAAGGTCCTGACGCTGCTCGAGCGAGCCGGCCGCCGGTTTCGTTTCCGGACGTCCATGGGCCATCCGATCAACATCCGACGCCTGATCCTGGACGTCGGCGGTCAGCCCGTCAACATCGCGACGCTCAATGTCGGCAACCCGCAGTGCGTCGTTCTCGATCGCTGCGACGACGCCTCGCTACGGCAGCTCGGCGGCGCGCTGGCCGTGCATCCACATTTTCCGGAGGGCACGAACGTCGAGTTTCTTCGGGTCGATCGGCCGGATCACTTGACGATCCTCATCTGGGAACGCGGCGTTGGTCCGACCGCCTCGTCGGGCACCGGCACGTGCGCCGCCGCCGTCGCGGCGGCCTGCTTTGCCGGCGCGCGCCGGGACGTCGAGGTCACGGCGCCCGGCGGCACGCAGCGCGTCGAGTGGCGCGACGACGGCCTCTGGCTCACGGGCTGGGCGGAGGTCATGTCAGAAACTGCAATCTGAAATGGGCAAGGGCATCGCAGATCTTGCGATCTTGCAATCTTTGCAGTAGAGCGATGGCGTGGCCCCTGGCTTGCACCTGGCCACGCCATGCGTCCTCGCGAAAAGCTGGTCCAGACCGGTCTACATCCACTGAACGATCAAGAACTGTTGGCGCTCGTCCTCGGGCATGGCGTGCGGGGCCGCGGCGCGTTGCGGCTGGCGTCGGACTTGCTCGCCGCGATCGGCGGCATCCACGGGATCGCCCGGACCTCCGCGGATCAGCTGGCGACGGAGACCGGCATCGGTCCGGCCACCGCGGCGCGGATCGTGGCCGCCGTGGAGCTCGGCCGGCGGACGCTGCAACGTCAGCCTGAGCCGCGAACGCGGTTCGCGAACGCCCGGGACCTGGCGGCGTACCTCATGCCGATGTACGGCGCGTCGCCCATCGAGCGGTTCGGCGTGGTGCTGGTGGACACCAAGCACCAGCTCATCCGGGTGCGCGTGCTGTCGGTCGGGTCGTCCAACGCGGTTACGGCCGAGCCGCGGGAGGTCTATCGCGACGCGCTCCTGGCCGGCGCGGCGGGCGTGATCGTGTTTCATAACCATCCCACCGGCGACCCGACGCCGAGCCGCGACGACCTCGCGCTGACCGAGCGGCTGGCGAACGCGGGCCGGGTGGTGGGCGTCGAACTGGTGGACCACCTCATCGTGGGCGACGCGCGCTACTTCTCGATGCGGGAAAGGGGCGTAATACAATAGAAGTTTGTGCGCTTCTATCTGACGACCGCGATCGACTACGTCAACAACCGTCCGCACCTCGGGACGGCGTACGAGAAGATCGCCGCCGACATCATCGCCCGCTACCACCGCCTCATCGGAGACGAGGTGCGCTTCGTCATGGGCAATGACGAGCATTCGCAGAACGTCTTCAAGCGCGCGAAAGAGCAGGGCGTCGATCCGCTGACGTACTGCAACCAGATGGAAGGCGAGTTCCGGAAGGCCTGGCAGCGCCTGAACATCTCGTTCGACGATTTCATCCGCACCACCGAGCCGCGTCACAAGGCCGCCGTCGCGGCCATGGTCCAGAAGTCGTTCGATAACGGCGACGTCTACGAAGGTGTCTACGAGGGCTGGTATTGCGTCTCGTGCGAAGAGTTCAAGCCCGAGAAAAGCCTTGTTGACGGCCTCTGTCCGGTCCATCGGACCAAGCCAGACTGGATCAAGGAGAAGAACTACTTCTTCAAGCTCTCGAAATACCGCGACGCGCTGCTGGCGCACTACGCTGCGCATCCGACGTTCGTGGCGCCGGAGTCGCGCAGGAACGAGATGCTCCGTCTGCTCGAAGGCGGCCTCGAGGACATTTCCGTCAGCCGCGCCGGAC
>SCUN01000304.1 GCA_004297655.1 Acidobacteriota bacterium
GCCGCTGTCGATGGCCATCAGGAAGACGCCGCCCTTGAACGCCGCCACCGAGCCATCGGGGCTGCGCGTGCCCTCCGGGAAAATGATCAGCGACGCTTCGTCCGAGATCATCGCCTGCATCTTCTTCAGCACTTCCGCGGCGCGGTCGTCGTCGCGCAGCAACAAATGGCCGGCCCATTTGAGGTGCCACCCGACGAACGGAAACTGCCCGAGCGACGCCTTCGCGATGATGCGCAGCGAATGGGGCAAGGCGGCGAAGATCACCGGAATGTCGTAGAAGCTCTGGTGGTTCGCGGCAAACACGTAGCTCGCGTGAACCGGCGGCGCGTCGCCCTTCACGGTCAGCCGCACGCCCGTGGTCTTGAGAATCAGCCAGGCCCACAGCTGGGCGCAGCGGTGGGCCGTGTAACCGTGGCGATCAACGATCGTCGACAGCAGAGAGATGATGCCGAGGACAATCGTGTAGATCCCGATGACGGGGATGAGAAAGAAGACCGTCCGCCACCAGTGGAACGGAGGCACGACTAGGCGTTCGCGGACGGACGCGGGCTGGAGGACACCGGGCGCGGTTCCACGCTGCCACTCGCGGCGCCGTCGAGGATCCGGCCGAAGATCATCCGGCCGGCCGTCGTCTGCAGGACGCTCGTCACCGCGATGTCGAGATTGCGGCCGATGAGCTTGCGCCCGTTGTCGACGACCACCATCGTCCCGTCGTCAAGATACGCGACGCCCTGGTTCGGCTCCTTGCCTTCCTTGCTGATGAAGACATGCATCTGTTCGCCGGGCAGGACGACGGGCTTCAGCGAGGCCGCGAGCTCGTTGATGTTGAGCACTTCGATGCCGCGCAGCTGCGCGACCTTGTTCAGGTTGACGTCGTTCGTGACGATCTTTCCGGCCAGCGATCGCGCCAGCTCGATGAGCTTCATGTCGACGTCCTTGACCGACGGGAAGTCGAGATCGGAGATCACGACCTCGACGCCGCTCATCTTCTGAATGCGATGGAGGATGTCGAGTCCGCGCCGGCCGCGATTGCGCTTCAGTGGGTCCGGCGAATCCGCGATGAACTGCAGTTCCTTCAACACGAACTGCGGCACGACCAGCGTGCCGTCGAGGAAGCCGGTTTCGACGATCTCGGCGACGCGTCCGTCGATGATCACGCTGGTGTCGAGCAGGCGATGCCGCCGCGCGGGCCGCGTGTCGCGGAAGAGGCTCGCCAGTTTCGCCGGCTCGAGCCACTCGCCCTTCCGCGCACCGGTCACGAGACCGAGATACGGCAGGATCAGGATGACCAAGCTGTGGAAGAATTGCACGCGGGTATCGCTGGTGTTGGCCCAGAAGAGCGATGAGCCGATCGCCTTCGCGGTGGCGAGACCGACCGAGAATCCGAGCAGGCCGCCGAGCACCGACGTGGCGGCGGCGTCGTGCAGCCGCGCTTCCGCAAACGCGATCGCGACGGCGACGGCGAGTCCGACCGCCGCGTTGACCCAGGCGGGCGCTTCGACCGGATGCACGAGCACGGCGGCGTACACCACGGCGAGAACGAAGAGCCCGCGAACGACGAGGAAACCGCGCATGAAGGTTCAGTTTTATCACGCGATCGCCCTGAGCGCACTCGTCGCATCGGCCTGCGGCCGGCCCGCGACGTCGAACGGCCCGGGCAGCGAGCCGCCGGTCGCGCGCGCGCAGCCGGGCGCGGCGATTCCGTCGGCGCCCGCGCCGCCATCCACGCCCACGGCCGAGGCCATCGAGGCGGGACGCGCGCTGATCGAACGCGTGCGCGCCGCGGCCGGCGGCGCGAAGGTCACCGCAATGCGCCGCTTCCAGGCCACCGGCACCTCCCGCATGAGCGTCGTGCCCGGCACGCGCACGTTCACCGTGCGCGCGTTGTTCCCCGGGTTCTACCGGCAAGAGGAGATTCCGACGGCCACGGGTGGGTTTGGCTTCGCGGTCGGCGTGGAAGCGGAGGACATCGGGTGGATGCTCGGCGGCCGGCTCGGCGGCGAGGGCCGGTCGTCGGATCCGAAGGTCGCGCGCGCGGCGTACGATCGCGCCGGCAGCCAGGCGATGGCGGGCGTCCTCGCCGGCGTCAACGCGCCCTGGCTCGTGGACTCCGGCAAGTTCACGCCCATCGCCGCCGGCAAGGTCGAGGGCGGCGACGACCGCGATCTCGCCATCGTCAATCTCGAAGGCCCGACCGGGCGCGCGGGGCGGCTGCTCATCGATCCCGGCACCTTCCTGCCCCGCCGCTTCATCGAACCGCCGCAGACCGGCGTCGGCGGCGAAGCCGGACTCTACGATCTGGTGTTCACCTACAGCGATTTCAAGGACGTGCAGGGCGTGCAGCTCCCGCACACGATCGTCCGGCGTGTCGGCAACATTCAGACAACCTGGTCGATTGCGAACTACGATCTCGCGCCGAAGCTCAAGCCGGCGGACTTCACCCGACGGATGGCGGCGCGGGCTAAGTAATCACGGCCTCGAGCGCGTCGGCCACGTTCTTCACGCCGATGACCTTCATGCCTTTCGGCACGTCCGACGCCGGGAGGTTGCCCTCGGGCAGGACGCACCGGGTGAAACCGAGTTGCTGCGCTTCGCGCACGCGCATCGCCGCCTGCGAGGCGCCGCGCACTTCGCCGGCCAGACCCACTTCGCCGAAGATGACGGTGTCTTCCTGAATCGGGCGATTGCGCAGGCTCGACGCGACGGCGGCCACGACCGCGAGATCCGCCGCCGGCTCGTCGACCGTCATCCCGCCCGCGACGTTCACAAACACATCATCGGTCGCGAGGTTGAGACCAGCCCGCTTGTCGAGCACGGCGAGGAGCAGCGCCAGGCGCGTCTGATCGAGACCCACTGCGGTGCGGCGCGCGTTGCCGAACGTCGCGGAGCTCACCAGCGCCTGCACCTCGACCAGAATCGGACGCGATCCTTCGATGCAGCACAACACGGCCGATCCGGGCGCCTTCTTCGGGCGTTCGGCGAGAAACAGCGCCGACGGATTCGGCACGGCGACGAGGCCGTTGCCCGTCATCTCGAACACGCCGAGCTCGCTGATCGCGCCAAACCGGTTCTTGACGGCGCGGACGACGCGATGCGCGTGGTGGCGCTCGCCCTCGAAATAGAGGACGGTGTCCACCACGTGCTCGAGAACCTTCGGGCCGGCGAGGCTGCCGTCCTTCGTCACGTGGCCGACGAGCACCGTCGGCACGTTATGACCCTTCGCGTTGAACAGCAGATCGGTCGCCGCCTGGCGCACCTGGCCGACGCTGCCGGGCGCGGACGCGAGCTTGAGCGAAAACACGGTCTGAATCGAATCGACGATCAGGAGCGCCGGCTTCACGCGGTCGGCTTCTTCCAGCACGCGCTCGAGGCAGGTCTCGGCGAGCAGATACAGCGGCGCGTTGCCGACACCGAGGCGCTCGCCGCGCATCTTCACCTGGAACTCGGATTCCTCGCCCGAGCAATAGAGCACCGGGCCCACCGACTGCGCGAAATGCGCGGCCGCCTGCAACAGCAGCGTCGACTTGCCGATCCCCGGCTCGCCGCCCAGCAACACGAGCGATCCGGGGACGATGCCGCCGCCGAGCACGCGGTCGAATTCGCCGATGCCCGTCGAGAGCCGCTCGGTCGCGACGGCCGTGACATCCGCGTACAGCTGCGCCTTACCGCCGGACATGGCCGAACTGGGCGCCTGTTTCATGCCGGCGAGCGGCGCCGCCGCCTTCTCTTCGACGAACGTGTTCCATCCGCCGCAGTCCGGGCAGCGGCCGAGCCACTTCGGCGACTGCGAGCCGCATTCCGTGCAGGCAAAAACTGACTTGGGTGGCTTCATGAGTACTCGCGCGCAATTCGGCTGCCCAACCGGCACAGCACTTCCCACGGAATGGCGCCGATCGTCGCGGCCATTTCGCGGGCGGTGATTTCTTCGCCGCCCTGCCGGCCGATCAGGACCACTTCGTCGCCGGGCGAGACGGTGAGGCCGCTGACGTCGATCGTCAGCATGTCCATCGAGATCGCGCCGACGATCGGCACCCGTCTCCCGCGAACAAGCGCGACGCCTTTGTTGCCCAGCCGCGTGTCGAGTCCGTCGGCGTAGCCCGCGGGCACGACCGCAACCGAGCGCGCCTGATCCGCCGTCCATTTCCGCCCGTATCCCACCGACTCCCCCGGTCTCACGCCCTTGACGGCCACGATACGGCTGGAGAGTGACAGGGCGGGTCCGAGCTCGAGATCCGCGGCGTGGAGGGGCGGCGGCACGACCCCGTAGAGGATCAGGCCGGGCCGCACCCAGTCGTACCACGTCCGGCTGTCCCGCAAGGTCGCGGCGGAGTTCGCGAAGTGACGGCGCGCGCCGCGAAGCCCCATCGCGCCGAGCGCCGCCATGGCGCGATCGAACGCGCCGCGCTGCTCGTCGAGAAACAGCGACTCCGGGTCGTCGGCGGTCGCCGCATGCGAGTAGACCGCGCTGATCTTCAGATGCCTGCTCTTGACGAGATCCGGCAGCGTCCGCGCCAGATTGTCGTGGCGGAATCCCAGCCGGTTCATGCCGGTGTCGATCTTGAGATGGCACTCGAGCACGACGCCGCGTCTCTCCGCGGCGGCTTCGAGCCGCGTCGCGGCGCCCGGCGTCGACACGGTCGGCGTGAGCCGGTGATCGAAGAGGCCGTCGAGGTCGCTGACACTGAGCGCGCCGAAGACGAGGATGGGCGCGCGAATGCCGGCCTGGCGCAGCTCGACGCCTTCTTCGATGTCGGCGCACGCGAGCATGTCGGCGCCGGCGGCCTCGAACGCGCGCGCGGCTTCCACGGCGCCGTGGCCGTAGGCGTTGGCTTTGACGACGGCAATAACGCCGGGACCGTCCGTCGTCCGGCGTCCAACGTCCAACGTGCCTGGATCAGGAACGCTGGACGCTGGACGTTGGACGCCGGACGGCCTCAGGAGGCGCTTGACCGCTCGCAGGTTCTGTTTGAGCGCGTCGGCGCTGACCGTCGCGACCGTCGGGCGGATCACTGTCGTGCCCGGGCGAGGTTCTCGAATCGAGTGTATTGCTTGAGGAAGGCCAGATCGACGTCGCCGGTCGGGCCGTTGCGCTGCTTGCCGATGATGATCTTGGCCGTGCCTTCTTTGTTCGGATCGCGCTCTTCGGGCGCGCCGTACATGTCCTCGCGGTAGATGAAGAGCACGACGTCGGCGTCCTGCTCCAGCGCGCCGGATTCGCGAAGGTCGGAGAGCTGCGGCCGGTGATCCGTCCGGGCTTCGGACGCGCGGCTCAACTGGCTCAGCGCGAGGATCGGCACGTTCAGTTCCTTCGCGAGGATCTTGAGCGAGCGCGAGATCGCCGCCATTTCCTGCTGCCGGTTCTCGAAGCGGCCGCGGCCCTGCATCAGCTGAAGGTAATCGACGACCAGCAGGTCGAGCCCGTGCTCGAGCTTGAGGCGCCGCGACTTCGCGCGCATCTCGAGGACGCCGAGCGACGGCGTGTCGTCGATGAACACTTTCACGTCGTGCAGCTTCGACAGCGCGCCGGCGATCCGGTCGTAGTCCTGCTCGCCCAGGTAGCCGCCGCGGAACCGGTGCGCGTCGACCCGCGCTTCCGACGTGAGAATGCGGAGGAACAGCTGCTCCTTCGCCATTTCCAGGCTGAAGACGCCGACCGACTTGCCCGCCTCGACGGCCGCGTTGAGCGCGACGTTCATGACGAAGCTCGTCTTGCCCATCGACGGGCGCGCGGCGACGATCACCAGATCGCCGGCCTGGAAGCCGGACGTCAATTCGTCGAGATCGGTGAACCCGCTCGGCACGCCGGTGATCAGGCCGCGCTGTTCGGAGAGTTTTTCGAGGGTGTGGTAGCTGGAATCGACGAGCGCGCCGAGCGGCACGAATCCCTGGCGCAGCCGACCCTCGGCAATCTGGAAGATCGACCGTTCGGCCTCGTCGAGCTGCGCGTCGGCGTCGGCCTCGGCGTCGTAGGCGCGCGACAGCACCTCGTTGGCCGACGTGATCAGGCTGCGCAGCGTGGACTTTTCTTTGACGATCCGCGCGTAGTACTCGACGTTGGCCGACCGCGGCACGCCGTCGGTCAGCGCCGCGATGTAGGCCGGTCCGCCGACCTCGTCGATCTCGCCCGAGCGGGTGAGCTCGTCGGTGAGCGTGACGAGATCGACCGGCTGGCTGCGGTCGGTGAGCGAGACGATCTTGTCGAAGATGCGGCTGTGCGCGTTCCGGAAGAAATCGCGCGAATCGATGACTTCCGCCGCCTGGTTGAAGGCGTGGTTGTCGATCAGGATCGCACCGAGCACACACTTCTCGGCGTCGAGATTGTGCGGCAGGGTGCGATCCGACATGGGACTGCTACTTTACGTTATTCCGCGGCGACGATCTTGACCGTCAGCTCGCCCGTGACGTCGCGGAAGAGCTTGACGGGCACCTTGTGCTCGCCGAGCGACTTCAGCGGGTCGCTGAGCTGGATCTTCCGGCGGTCGACCGTCAGCTGCAACGCGGCCAGCGCCTCGGCGATGTCGGCGTTCGTGACCGAGCCGAACAGCGTCTGGTTTTCGCCGACGCGGCGCGGGATCACGATCTCGACGCCTTCGAGCTTCTTCGCCAGCGCCTGCGCGTCGCCGCGCTCGGCCGCTTCCTTGGCCTCGGCGACCGCGCGCTCGCGCTCGATCTGCTTCTTGTTCTCGTCGGTCACGATCAGGGCGAGCTTGCGCGGCAGCAGGAAGTTGCGCGCGTAGCCGCTCGCGACCTTCACGATTTCACCGCGGTTGCCCAGGTGCTCGACGTGCTCTCGGAGGATGACTTCGATGGACATGGTGATCAGCTCCCCGGTTAGTCAGTGACGTACGGAATCAGCGCGAGCTGGCGCGCGCGCTTGATCGCCGTCTGCAGGCCGCGCTGATGCAGCGCGCAGACGCCCGAAATGCGCCGCGGCTGGATCTTGCCGCGCTCGGGGATGAACCCGGCCAGCATCTTCACGTCCTTGTAGTTGATGTAGTCGATCTTGTCGACGCAGAACTTGCAGACACGACGCCGCCGGAAGAACCCGCCGCCACCGCGGCGCCCCTTGCCGTCCTTGTCCTTCTTGTCCTTGTCCTTGTCTTTGCCGCGGCCACCGCCGCGCTTTTCAAAGTCGTTCATCGGTCACCTCGATCGCCGCGATCGCCGCGTTCTCCGCGGTCGCCGCTCGGCACAAATCCCGCATCGCCCATGACATCGTCATCATCCGAATCCTCGCGGTGACGCCGGCGCTCGGCCTCCGTGGGTTCCGGCGGCAGGCCGCGCTTGACGCGGCGCGTCGCCATCGACGCCTTGCGGTTCGCGGCGGCGCGTTCGGCGACCGCGAGATCCTCATCCACCCGGACGATCAGATGGCGGATGACCGTGTCGGTCACGCGAAGACGCCGGTCGAGCTCGGCCGTCATCGCGCCCGGCCCGTCGATCGTCTCCATGATGTAGACGCCTTCGCGCTGGCCGGCGATCTCGTAGGCCAGACGCTTGCGTCCCCAGTTTTCGGACTTGGACACCGTGCCGCCAAACCGCTCGGCGACGGCGACGACCTGCGCGTGCAGATCGGCCAACACCTCATCGGTGACTTCTGGTGCCGTGATGTAGATCAGTTCGTACTGCCGTGCCTTGCTCATATGCCTCCTTATGGACATTCAGGCCGCTCTCCCTTGAGAGCGGCAAGGAGCTTTCACTCAACAACCATCAATCGCGGTTGAAGACATTCATCGTCTTCGCCAGGCCGTCGGTCACCCATGACTCGACTGCCTCGGCCGCCCGTGTGACCGCCTGTTCCACTTCGGGCTGTTCTTCCGGCGCGAACATCGCCAACACGTGGTCGGCGAGATCGCGCTCTGTGTCGCCCCGGCCCACGCCAATGCGCAGCCGGGGATAGTCCATCGTGCCGAGGTGCTGCGCGATCGATCGCAGGCCGTTGTGCCCGCCTTCCGATCCCGCGCCCCTCACCCTGAGCCGTCCCAGGGGCAAATTCACGTCGTCGGCGACGATCAACACGTCGCCGGCGTCGATCTTGAAGTAGCGCATCAGGCCGCCGACGGCCTCGCCGCTCAGGTTCATGAAGGTGAGCGGCTTGACGAGCAGGACCAACTCGCCGTCGCGCCGCCACTTCCCCATCACCGCGTCCACCGGAGCCGCTTCGAGGCCGACTCGATGCCGCCGCGTCAGCGCGTCGATCACGTCGAACCCGACGTTGTGACGAGTCCCGGCGTACTGCCGGCCCGGATTTCCTAAGCCGGCCACCAGCTTCATGTTCAGTACAACCTAGTCCACTACTTCTTCTTCTCGGACTTTTCCGTGCCCTTGGCCGGCGCCGCCGCGGGCTCCGCGCCTTCTTCGTCCTTCTTGCCCTTCTTGATGACTTCCGGCTCGGCCGCCGCCGCAGGCGCCGCGGCCGCATCGGCCGCCGGGGCCTCTTCGACCTTCGGCATGACCACGTGGACGATCAGCAGGTCGCCATCGGTGACGGCCTTCCACTTGACGTCTTTGGTCGCGATCTCGCGCACACGCACGCCCTGGTGGAGCATGAGTTCCGTGATGTCGATCGTGATGTGCTCCGGGATGTCGGCCGGCAAGCACTCGATCTCGATCTCGCGGTTCACGAACTCGACGACGCCGCCCTGCGCCTTGACGCCCTTGGCCTCGCCCTCGAGGTGGATCGGCACGGTGACCTTCAGCGCCTTGTCCATCGCGACCTTGTAGAAGTCCGCGTGGATCAGCCGGTGGCTGATCGGCTCGAGTTGGTATTCCTTCACCAGGACGCGGGTGTCGCCGCCGCCGTCGAGTTTGAGAGAGATGAGCGTGTTCACGCCCGACTTGGAGTGCAGGATCTTCGACAGCGCCTTCGGGTCGACCGCGAGGGACACGCCCTCTTTCGATTCGCCGCCGTAGAGCACCGCCGGAATCTGACCGGCGCGCCGGAGGCGCCCCGCTTCGTTTCTGCCGAATGTATTGCGCTTAACCGCTTCGAGTGTCGCGTCCATTGCTTCCTCTTTGATCGGCGGCGTTCACAACCACGCCGCCCTACTTCCGTTACACAAACAGTTTGGAGACCGAGGTCTCTTCGTGAATGCTGCGGATCGCCTGCGCGAGCAACCGCGCGACCGACAGCACCACAATCTTCGTCGACGCCGCGCCGTCGC
>SCUN01000305.1 GCA_004297655.1 Acidobacteriota bacterium
CAGTTTCGGCGCACGCGCGCTTCGAAGCGGCGCAGCCACGGGCCGAAGTCCACGCCCTTTGAATCGAACTGAATCGCGGCGTCGGTGTCGGTATTGCCGCCCTGGCGATTGTCGAAGTTCTGATCTTTGATGTACTGCTGCAGGTTCTTCAGCGATTGCCCGAGCGCCCCGCCCGTCGGCTTCGGCTGCTTGTCGAGCAGCCCGTTGTCATTGGCCGGTTTCACCGGCTGCGTCTCGGCCGGCGCCGGCGTGGTCGACTCCGGCCCGCGCATTTTCTCGGCCGGCGGCGCGCCCTCAACCTTGTCGGGCGTGTTCCCCTTCATGTACGGATCGGGCTCGGTGGGATTCGGCGGTTTCTCGATCGTGGACGACTTGCGGTCGAGGTCCGACGCGGGCGCCTGCACCTTCGGCAGCCGCGGCATCTCGCGCAGCGGCTCGACGCGCATGTAGGTCATCTGCTTGTCAGAGGCCTGCGTGACGGGAATGAGCCTCGTCGGCTGGAACCACTCCGCCGGCGTCACGAGATACACGATGACCAGCAGCGCATGCAGCAGCAGGGCGAGCAGCACCGCCTCGCGCCGGGTCATCGGCGCGGTCAGCGACGGAGTGTCGGGCCGGTAATCCTCGAAGTCGAAGTACATGAATAACTTACAGTCCCAGTATACCGACCGCAGGCGCTGAACTCTTAGACGCAGGCCGGCGCGGATTAGTCCGCGCTATTTGGTCGCGATATGGAGGTAGACCGTGCCGAATGTCATCGCCTTCCACTCAACCGTGGAAAAACCGGACCGGCGGAGGTCTTCAGCGAACTGATCCGGCTCAGGAAACTGGCTGATGGACGCCGGCAAATAGGAATACGCGACGCTGTCGCCAGAGATCATCGCGCCGACCTTCGGCAACACCACGCGGGAGTACCAGCCGTAGAGCTGTTTCCACCCGGGCAACGTCGGGTTCCCGAACTCGAGCACCGCCAGCCGGCCGCCGGGCTTGAGCACCCGGCAGAACTCGCGACACGCGCGATCGCGGTCCACGACGTTACGGATGCCGAACGCGACGGCGGCGGCATCGACCGATCCATCGGGCAGCGGCACGCGCGTCGCGTCGCCGCGCACCAGGCGGATGCGGCCACCCAGGCCGGCCGCGCGCACCTTGACCAGTCCATGACGGAGCATCTCGCCGGAAAAATCGACGCCGACGACATCGACGCCCGGAACGGCGCCACCGACCGCCGCCAGCGCCAGATCGCCGGTCCCGGTGCACATGTCGAGCAGGCGCGCGCCGGGCGCGAGCGCCAGCGCGCGAATCGCCCGGCGGCGCCAGACGAGATCCAGCCCGCCGCTGAGCACGTGATTGAGCGTGTCGTACCGCCGCGCGATGCCGTCGAACATCCCCGCGATCTTCGCGGGCTCGCGCGAGGTCGAGACCGACGCGGGCGTGGTCACGCCGACCCGCTCGAGCTCTTTGGGCCCGCTGTGCCGGACCAGGCCGGAAACAGCGTCTGTTCGAACCCAAGCGCGTTGAGGATCTTGCCGGCGAGAAACGCGGCGAGATCGTCGATGGTCTTCGGTTGCTGGTAGAACGCCGGCATCGCCGGGAGGATCATCGCGCCCGACTCGGCGCAGAGCACCATGTTGCGCAGGTCCGGCAGGCTCAGCGGGGTCTCGCGCGGCACGAGCACCAGGCGCCGCTGCTCTTTCAGCATCACGTCCGCCGCGCGCTCGATCAGGCTGTGCGAC